>JANOSS010000165.1:0-10912 GCA_031415995.1 Caulobacter sp.
GCCCGCCGTCGGCGTGGTTGAAGGCAAAAGGGCGTGTCTGGCTGAAAGCCCGTCCTCTTCGACCGCCGGAGCGCGCTGGAAACGGCGAGATCCGGGTCCCGGTAAGGCCTTAAGAGGGCCACCCGACGGGAGGCTGACGGAAAACGGTCACGCGGGGCGGACGGCTTCGTCGAAACGGTAATCTCTATCTCTCATCCGGACGTCGTCCGGACGCTCCGCGACCCTTTCCGTCACCCTCGCAGCATCAGCGCGAGGTCGCGGAACCGCGCCTCAGTGCTTGCCGCGATCGCGTCCGAAGTTCGGCTCGGCGCTTTCCTGGCCTGCCGCCACGATGCCGCGACGGATGGCGCGGGTGCGGGTGAAGTGGCTGTGCAGGGTGTCGGCGTCGCCCCAGCGGATGGCGCGGCTCATGGCCTGCAGGTCCTCGGTGAAGCGGCCCAGCATCTCCAGCACCGCGTCCTTGTTGGCGATGAAGATATCGCGCCACATCGTCGGGTCGCTGGCGGCGATGCGGGTGAAGTCGCGGAAGCCCGAGGCCGAGAACTTGATGACCTCGCTCTCGGTGACGTTCTCCAGATCGGCCGCGCTGCCGA
This sequence comes from Caulobacter sp., assembly GCA_031415995.1. GTDB lineage: Bacteria > Pseudomonadota > Alphaproteobacteria > Caulobacterales > Caulobacteraceae > Caulobacter. The sequence continues at coordinate 594 of JANOSS010000165.1, forward strand.
CGATGGTGTAGGCGATCAGGTGGGGCAGGTGGCTGACGACGGCCAGCACCAGGTCATGGTGCTTGTCGTCCATCAGCTCGACCTGGGCGCCGAACGCGCGCCACAAGGCCGACAGCTGGGCCACGGCGGCGGCGTAGCGCTCGTCGTCGCTCTCGAACGGTGTCAGGATCGTCCAGCGGTTCTCGAACAGCTCGGCGAAGCCGGCGTCGGGGCCCGACTGCTCGGTGCCGGCGATTGGGTGGCCGGGAATGGCGAAGATCTTCGAGATGTCCTGAGCCCGGAAGGCCTCGGCGACATTGGCCTTGGTCGAGCCGACGTCGGTCAGGGTGGCACCGGGCTTCATGGCCGGGATCACCAGGCCGGCCAGTTCGGGGACCGACAGCACCGGGGTGGCGATCACGACCAGATCTGCGTCCTTAACCGCCTGCGCGATATCGCCGGTGACGTGGTCGGCGATGCCCAGCGCGATCACCCGGGCCCGGTGGGCCTCGCTGGCGTCGGCTACGGTGATCTGGCTGACCACGCCGTGAGCGCGGGCCGCGCGGATCACCGAACCGCCGATCAGGCCGCAGCCGATCACGGTCATCTTGGGGTAGAGGATACCGGGCTTAGACATGGGGGGTAACCTCAACCCGCTCTCCCCGGCGAAGGCCGGGGCCCAGATTCAGCCAGAGCGACTGGGGATGACGCGCCATGCAGCGGCGCTCACCAGGGGGGCGTTTGTGGGTTCGACCCGGACCCCGGCCTTCGCCGGGGAGAGCGGACAATGAAGGGGACATCAGCGACCCATGAACTGCGTCAGCAAATCCACCACGGCGCGGTTGTGCTCTTCCAGGCCGATGGTGATGCGGATCGCGTCCGGCAGGCCGTAATTGCCGACGGCGCGGACCAGATAGCCCTTGGACGCCAGGAATTCCTCGGCTTCCGGAGCCGTCTTGCCCGGAACTGCTGGAAAGTTCACCAGCACGAAATTGGCCGCCGACGGCGTGACCTCGAGGCCAAGGCCGCCCAGCTGCTGGGCCAGGAATGGCCGCCACTGCTCGACCAGCGCCACCGAACGGGCCTGGAACTCGACATCGGCCAGGGCGGCGATGGCCGCCTCCTGACCGGGGATCGAGGTGTTGAACGGCGGGCGGATGCGCTCGATCGGCTCGATGATCCCGGCCGGTCCATAGCCCCAGCCGACCCGCAGGCCGCCAAGGCCGTGGATCTTGGAAAAGGTGCGGGTGACGATGACGTTTTGGGCCGTGCGGGCCAGGTCCAGGCCATCCTCGAAGCGCGGGTCGGTGGCGAACTCGGCATAGGCGCCGTCCAGCACCAGAACTACCGAAGGCGGGATGGCGGCGTGCAGGGCGCGGATTTCCTCGCCGGTCAGCCAGGTGCCGGTCGGGTTGGCGGGGTTGGCGATGAACACCAGCCGCGTGCGCTCGTCGATTTGCTTGACCACTTCACCCGCGTCGATGCGCTGGTTCGGCTCGCGGGCCATGCGTACCTCGCCCTGACAGGCGCGGGCTCCGATGGCGTAGGCGGCGAAGCCGTGCTCGCCCTGGACGATGTTGTCGCCGGGCTCCAGATAGACCTGACACAGCAGGGCGAAGATCTCGTCGCTGCCGTCGCCGAAGGTCAGCAGTTCGGGCTCCAGGCCATAGTGCTGGGCCACGGCGGCGCGCAGGCCGTTGGCCTTGCCGTCCGGATAGAGATGCAGGCGGTCGACGGCGGCGCGATAGGCGTCCTTGGCCGCGTCGCTGCAGCCCAGGATGTTCTCGTTGCTGGACAGCTTCACCGGATGGGCGATGCCCTCGATCTTCGACTTGCCGCCGACATAGGCGTGGATGTCCATGATGCCCGGCTTGGGCATGGGGCGCGGCGCGGCGAAGCGTTCGGAGGCGGGAGCGGTCATCTTGGAACTCAGTCTGAACTGGCCGTCGTCTTACACGTCGCCCACTTAAACGTCGAACGGTGTGGGCGCAGCCCCGATGACGCCGGTCAGCTTGCCGGGGGCCTGGGCCAGGCGCTCGTCATTGACCTGGAAGAACCCCGACAGCGAGAACAGCTTCAGTCCGCCGGCTTCGGTCAGGGGCTCTGCGGCGACGCCGCTGGGGCTCAGGGCCTCGACGATGGCGGCGGCGCTCTTGCCCGAGTCGGTGACCCAAAAGGTCTGGTCGCCGCCGGTGGGCTCGACCTCGACCTGCGCCACGGCCAGGGCGGCTTGCGGGCCCCAACGGTTCAGACAGGGCAGGGCGGCGAAGATCTTCAGTTTCGGCTCAGCCAGCAGGCGGCCCCACCAGGTGCTGTCCGGCGTCAGGGCCAGCACGCCGACGCCCCACGGCGTCTTGGCGGCGGCCAGCACGTCCTTGGCTTCGGCCAGGACCTGCATCCTGGGCGCGGTTCCGAAACGCAGACGGGTCAGCTCGACGGTGCGGGCCGGATCCTTGCCGCCCCAGACGGCCAGGTGATACGGACCCTGGCGGGCCAGGTTGTCGCTCATCACCTCGCGCCAGACGCGGATGATCAGGGCGTCGTTGGCGGCGGTACGCGGAGCGGCCAGCAGCTTGCGGATGATCAGGGCCTCGCGGCCGGGACGCAGGCCAAAGCCCGTATCGCCCGCCGCGCGCTTGGCCGCCGCGACGGCGCCGGCCAGGGCGGCCCGCTCGTCCAGCAGCTTCAGCAGTTCACCATCAATGGCGTCCAGTCGCCATCGGACCTCGTCGAGAGACGGTGGCGCGTCGGCCGCGTCGGTACCCATGTTTATCCCCGAAATTGGAGGCCGGACCATAGTCCTTGCCGCCGCCGGTGCAATAGCTGGCGTTGACGGCAAGAAACTTGCGCGTCTCCCGCCAGAGCTACGCCTGGCCGATGCTCAATAGACGCGCGGCGAGGGACCGGTGTCGATGGTTCCCAGACGGGTGCGGCCTTCCTGCAGGATCAGGCTGGCCTCGATGACCGGCTCGCGCCCCAGGGCCTGGGCGGCGGCGGCCAGGATCTGTTCCGGCGTTCGGGCGGCCCGGGGATCGACCCGCTCCTTGAGGGCGACCTCCAGCTTGCCCTGCAGTCGGCCATCGGCGTCGACGGTCAGAGCCCCGGACTTGGCCGTGCCCTCGGCCTCGCCGGCGGTGATCCGGGCGTTTTCCATGGTGATCGCGCCGCCGGCCGCGCTCCAGTCGCGCACGGCGTCGGCCCAGTTGTCGCCGCGCAGGGTCGAGACCCTGGTCAGGCGCGCGTCGAGGGTCATGTCGGCGCTGTTCTCCTGGGCGATGCGGCCCAGCAAGCCGGTGAAATTGACCCGAGCGCCGTCGGCCTTGAACAGGATCGCGGCCTGATCCTCGGGGCCGGGGCGCAGGTGCAATTGCATGGCCTGGGCCGAGCGCAGCGGGAAGGGCGCGGCCTCCGGTGCCGTTGAGAATACCAGGCCCGCGCCTTCGATCGAGATGCGCGGCGGGTGCTGCTTGAGGCCCGCCAGGCTGGCGCGCAGGGCCTGGCCGGCAATGGCGACATCGCCGCCGTTGGGCCGGGTCAGCAGGGCGCCGCGCGGCGCGGTGGCCACCCAGTGGTCAAGGCCATAGATCATCGCCTCGGCCTTCAGCTCGGGAATGCGCAGGGCCCAGCCCGAGGGTTCGGCAACGCGGGCGTCGGTCAGGGTCACGTTCAGGCGGAACGGGAAGCCGGAAAAGCTGCGGGCGCTCCACGACAGGTCATAACCCCGCGACTTCAGCGAGGCCGAAGTGGTGTCCATCCTCTGCTCGGCCTGATTGCGCAGCCAGAACCAGCCGACGCACCAGGCCGCCGCGAAGATCAGCGCGATGATGAAAGGCGCAAACAGACCTCGTCTGCGGACTTTGCGGGGCGGCGCGGCGTCGGTATGGGTCATGAAAGAGCGCGTCCAGTCGGGATTGAAGATGACCGTAGAGAGCGGAGACCGTTGGGTGTTCGGATACGGATCGCTCATGTGGCGTCCCGGGTTCCCGTTTGTAGAGCGAAGACGTGCGGTTCTCCACGGCCGTCGTCGCGCCTTCTGCATCTATTCGGTCCATCACCGGGGCACCTACGAGCGCCCGGGCCTCGTTCTGGGCCTGGCGCCCGGCGGCTCGGTGCGCGGCGCCGCCTATCGGGTGGCGGCGGCGCAGTGGGATGAGGTCTACGGCTATCTGCGCGAGCGCGAGCAGCCGACCGAGACCTATTTCGAGGCTTGGAGCGACCTGAAGATCGAGGGCGAGGCGGAGAAGATCTCCTCGCTGGTCTTCCTGTCGGACATGAAGCACAGCCAATGGGCCGGAGCTTTGAGCCTGGAAGCTCAGGCCGAGCTGATCGCCGGGGCCAAGGGGTTGTCGGGGCGCAACATCGACTATCTGAGCGACCTCGTCGGGCACCTGCGCGAGGACGGCGTCCGCGATCACGCGATGGAGGCGCTGCTCAAGCTGGTCGCGGCGCGTGAGGACGGCTCCACGAATCTCTCCCTCTCTCAAAAAGAGAGGGATCGTTAAATCCCCTCGTCCTCCAGCGCCTTGGTCGCGGTGTCGATGCGGGTTTGCAGTTCGCGCATGAACTCGGCGCGCTTCAGGCCGGCGGGGATCGGCGGCAGGTATTCGAAGACGATCACGCCCGGCTTGCACAGGAAGCCCTTGCCCCAGTGCACGCCGCAGTTCAGGGCCAGGGGCGTGACCGGCAGGTCCAGTTCGCGATAGAGGGCCGCAATGCCGGGCTTGTAGTCGCCGGGAACACCGACGCCGCCGCGCGTGCCTTCGGGGAAGATCACCACCTGGCGAACCTCCTTCATCTTTTCCAGCGTGTCGCGCACCAGCTTCTTCAGAGCTGTTGAATGGCCCTTGCGGTCGACGACGACCATGCCGGCCTTCAGGCCATGCCAGCCAAACAGCGGCACATTCAGAAGTTCCTTCTTCATCACGAAACAGGCGTCGGGCAGCAGGCCAAACTGGCTGAAGACGTCGAACATCGACTGGTGCTTGGCGGCAATCAGGGCGGGGCCGGTGGGCATGTACTCGCGACCGCGCACCTCAACCCTGATGTCGGCGATCCAGCGCAGGCCAAAGAACAGGCCCTTGGACCAGAAGGTCAGGGCGGCCACCGCGAAGCGGCGTGGCAGGGGCAGCAGGGCCACCATCCAGGTCGAGGTGAAGATCGACCAGAGCCAGAAATACAGCTGGAACAGAAACGAACGCAGATAGATCAAGACGCTTCCTTCGCCGGTTCGCCGGCCTTGTCCTTGGGACCCAGCCCGAGGAACGCCTCGCGGCCCAGGATCGCCAGGTATTTGCAATATTCCACCACCATCCGCCGCGCGCCGGCGTTCTGCTTCCACCAGCGATGGGCGTCCAGGCCCTCAGTAGCGACGGGATAGGGATAAAGCACAGTCTCAGGCAGGGTTGCGCGCAGTTCCAGCATGGCGCGCGGCATGTGATAGTCGGCGGTCACGACGATCAGGCTGCGATAGCCTTTGGCCTTGGCCCACTCGGCTGTTTCCTTGGCGTTGCCGAGGGTGTTGGCGGCGGCGAAGCCCAGGTCCACGCAGCAGTCATAGATCGGCTTGACGGCCTTGGTGACGTTGAGGACGTCCTCGCGGGTGGCCTCGCGATTGACGCCCGAGATCAGCAGACGCTTGCCCTTGCCGGCTTCCAGCAGCTTGGTGGCGGCTTCCAGGCGGATGTTCGAGGCGCCGGTCAGCACCACGACGCCGTCGGCGATCGGCGGCTCCCGGGCGGGGATCGATTGCTCGACGCGGCCGGAGAAGGCCAACAGGCCGACGGCCCAGACCATCGCCAGGATCAACAGGGCTGCGAGGCTTTTCACGGCATGCTCCTCAAAAGTCGCAACGCAGCAAGGCGAGCGGTCAGACCCGCGACGAGGGCGGCGATCAGCGGGCAGGGCAGCGGTGCCAGCAGATCGATCCAGGCCAGGGGCAGGATCGGCGCCAGGCCCGAACCACCGCCCAGGGTCCGTATCGCCGCGCCGATCATGGTCGCGCCCGCGCCGCCCAGCAAGCCCGCTATGGCGGCCATGCCCGCGAACCGCCACTGGAACAGCCCCGCGATGAAGCCGGCCTCGGCCCCGGACAGATGCAGCACCTCGATGACGTCGGCCCGCGCCGCCAGTCCGGCCCGCGTGGCGAAGGCGATCACCGAAGCCGCCGCCGACGCGATCAGGGCGAACACGCCCAGCGCCGCCCAGCGGGCCAGGCCGGCGCCGCGTTCGATGTCGGCGATCCAGCGGCTGTGGTCGTCGACCACGGCGTCGACACCGGCCGCCTTGAGGGCCTGATCCAGCGCCGTGGCGGTGGCGGGCAGTTTGGGGTCCAGATCCAGAGTGACGAGGCGCGGCGTGGGCAGGTCGTCGACCAGGGCCTCCTTGCCGATCCAGGGGACCAGCAGTTCCTCGGCCTTGTCCTTGGTCAGGGCGCGCGCCTCGACCACGCCCTTGACCCCGGCCAGGGCCTCGGCGGCGCGGGCGGCGGCGGAGTCGGGGGTCTCGTTGGGACGGGCGCGGACCACCACGGTCGCTGATCCGGTCAGCTGATTGGTCCAGCCCTCGGCCGCGCGGTTGGCGGCCAGGGCGACCAGGGCGGTCAGGCAGGCCAGGAAGCAGAGCACGGCGACCACGAAGACCAGGGAGCCGTCGCGGGCATCGCGCGGCGGCAGCAGCGGACCCGGCCGCCAGCGCTGGACCTGGAACACCTCGCTCATGCGTCGCCGCCTTCGACCAGACGACCGTGCTCGAGATGCAGGGTGGGCTGGCCGGCCCGGGCCACGACGTCCTCGTCATGGGTGGCGATTAGCACGGTGGTGCCCAGGCGATTGAGCTCGACGAACAGCCGCAGCAGTCGCAGCGACATGGCCGGATCCACATTACCGGTCGGCTCATCGGCCAGCAGCACGTCGGGCCGGTCGACCACGGCGCGGGCGATGGCCAGGCGCTGCTTTTCACCGCCCGACAGGGTGGCGGGCAGGGCATGCATCCGTTCGCCCAGTCCGACCCAGGTCAGCAGTTCGGCGACGTCGTCGCGATAGGTGGCGGGCTTGCGCTGCAGGATACGAAGGGGAAGGGCGGCGTTGTCGAACACCGACAGGTGCTCCAGCAGCCGAAAGTCCTGGAAAACCACCCCGATCCGGCGGCGCAGGAACGGCAGGTCGCCGGTCGGCAAAAGGCTGACATCGCGGCCGAAAAGCTCCACGCGACCCCGTGACGCACGGTGGGCCAGATAGATCAGCTTGAGCAGGGAACTCTTGCCCGCGCCTGAAGCGCCGGTCAGGAAGTGAAACGACCCGGGAGCCAGCGAAAACCCAATGTCTCTTAGCGTTTCCGGCGCGCGGCCGTAGCGCATCGACACGCCCTCGAAGCGAACCACGGGGAGGGCGTCATCGCCCTGATCTGCCTCGATCCGCAAGGAGGTGTCGCCGGGGTTTCTGGACATCAGGGACAAAATCAGCGACCCCATTTGTTAATGCGGGGAGCCTACGATTCGCGGCCATGATACTGACCTGTCCGGAGTGCGCCAGCCGCTATTTCGTCGACGACTCCAAGGTCGGTGCGGCTGGTCGTGTCGTGCGTTGCGCCTCGTGCGGCAACCGCTGGACCGCCCGTAACGAGGAGTCCACGGACCTCTTCGACGAGCCCTCCGACGCCGCCCTGGCCAGCGACGCCGCCATGGCCTCGCTGGACGCCTCGGAGGCCGGCGCAACCACTGAACCTGAACCCGAACCGCCGGTCAGCGCCCTCCCGGGCGAGGAACTGCCCAAGGTGTTCCGGGCCCGCGCCGACGCCGAGCGTCGCCTGCGTGAAGCCACGACCACGGGCGTTGTCTGGGCCGGCATGGCCGCGGCCATGGCGTCCATGATCGTCGGGGCCCTGATCTTCCGCATCGACGTGGTGCGTCTGTGGCCGACCACGGCCGGGGCCTATGCCAGCGTCGGCCTGCCGGTGAACACCGTCGGCCTGGTGATCGAGAACCTGAAAGCCGAGCCTTCGCTCGAAGACGGCCACGCCGCCGTGACCATCACCGGGATCATGCGCAACATCACCGACCATGCCGTGATCGCCCCGCCGCTGCGGGTCGAGCTGCGCAACGCCAAGGACAAGCGCGTGGCCGGCCGCATCGCCGCCGCCGCCGATCCGAAGATCCCGCCCAGTGAAATCCGCCACTTCGCCATCACCATTCTGGACCCGCCGCGCACGGCCAAGGACCTGGTCATCGACTTCGCGGTCGAGCCCGGCGCGGCCAAGGCTGTGAAGGCGGCTTTGAAGACACCCGCCAAGCCCGCGGCGGATCCGGAGCTCTCCCTGCGCGGCGCTCAAGACGCCGCCGCCGGAGAAGCGGCTGGACATGAACCCTCGGGACATGAGACCGGAACGGAAGCAACTCCTTCCTCCGACTCTCACGAACCCGCGCATCATGAATGACACCACAAAACCCGAAGTCCTGATTTCGGAAGCCGAGATCGCCGAGCGCGTTCAGGCCCTCGCCAACGCCATCGCCCCGCGCATCGACGACGACACGGTCTGCGTCTGCCTGCTGACCGGCGGTCTGTGGTTCGCCGCCGACCTGACCCGGGCGCTGTGGAAGGCGGGTCGCAATGTCCGCTTCGACGCCCTGTGGCTGGCCTCGTATCATGACGAGCGCAAGAGCACCGGCCGCTGCGAGGTCCGCGCTGACCTGCAACGCCCGCTGATCGGCCGCCGCGCCCTGGTGGTGGACGACGTGTTCGACACCGGTCTGTCGCTCAGCGAGGCATCTCGCCTGGTGAAGGACGCCGGCGCCAGCGAAGTCATGACGGCCGTGTTCGCCCGCAAGCCCTGGCCGACCCAGCGCGGCATGGAGCCCGACTTCGTGGCCTGGGAAGCGCCTGCGCGCTACCTCGTGGGCTACGGCCTCGACGACGAGGGCAAGAGCCGTGGCCTGCCGTATATCGGCGCGATGGACTGAGGACCCGAGGTCCCTTTCCCGGAGGGGGAGGGATGTCGGCTTTCGACCCAAGTGGTACCTTCAGACAAAGCCCGTTTCAGGCTGGACCGACAACTATTGAGGGGGCGGAGCCTTTTGCTCGACCGACGCCCAATACGCGACCTTTGTCAGCAGGTCTGCCGGAACGATCGGCTTGGCGATATGATCGTTCATTCCGGCATCCTGACACTGAGCGAGGTGAACCGGCATCACATTGGCGCTGAGGGCGACGATGGGGGTTCGGCGGTTGAAATCGCTGCTGGCTCGGATGGCCTTTGTGGCGTCGATACCGTCCATGCCAGGCATCTGCAGGTCCATCAGGATCATATCGAAGGGTTCAGCTAGGGCGGCGGCTACGGCATCCGCTCCATTAGCCGCCTCCCTGATCTCGATGCCGAACGGAGCGAGCATGGCCTGCACCAGCTCACGGTTTACCGCCACATCGTCCACAACGAGGATGCGCAACGACGCAAGGTCAAAGTCATACACCGCTGGCGCGGCCATCACCGGTTCCATCACAGTGATCGGCGCTTCGATGGTGAACCAGACAGTTGAACCCACGCCTTCGCAGCTCTCGAGAACAATCTGGCCCCCCATCATCTCTACGAAGCCCTTGCAAATCGCTAGGCCAAGCCCCGTGCCACCGTTCTGCCGGGTGTTGGACCCGTCCATTTGCGAGAACCGCTGGAACAGCCGGCCACGCTGGTCCTCGGGAATACCGACGCCGCTGTCCGTCACCGCAATGTGTAGGTGATCGTCCTTGGCCAGGTATCCGGTCGTAACCGTGACGCCTCCTGCTTCAGTGAACTTAATGGCATTGGTCAGAAGGTTCAGCAGCACCTGGCGCACCCGCGCGCTGTCCGCAAAAACAGCCGCCGGGAGTGCGCCATTGAAAACCGATTTTAAGTAGAGGCCCTTACGCTCCGCAGCGGCAACGACAAGGTCCAGCGCCCCGACCACCAACGCCTCCGGATCGAATGGGTGAGGGTCAAGTTCGATCCGGTTTGCGTCAAGCTTGGAGAAGTCCAAAACGTCGTTGACCACTGAAAGCAGCGCCTCGCCGCTTGTCGCGATCCGGGTCACGTATTTTTGGGCTGTTTCTGGAAGGTCATTCATCGCCGCCAGGAGTCCGGCGAACCCCAGCATTCCCGTCAACGGCGTACGAATTTCGTGGCTCATGTTAGCCAGAAACTCGGCCTTAGAGACCGTGGCGGCCTCCGCATCTGCAGTCCTGCGACGAAGATCATCCTCCAACGCCCGGCGGACGGTGATGTCAGTAATCGCCAGTAGTATCGTGATGTTGGAGCTCGTATCGTAGATAACCTTCCGCGCATTTAGCAGCATGATCCGTCGACCGATGCCAGGAAAG
>JANOSS010000166.1:0-10310 GCA_031415995.1 Caulobacter sp.
GCCCGACAGCAGCACCTCGGGGATATCCAGCCCTTCGAACGTCCGCGGTCGCGTATATTGCGGATGCTCAAGGAGACCGTCCTCGAAGCTTTCTTCCAGCGTGCTCTCGATGTTCCCCAGAACCCCCGGGGCAAGTCGAACGCACGCCTCGATCACGACCATCGCCGCCGCTTCGCCACCGGCCAGCACCGCGTCTCCGACCGAGACCTCCTCGAACCGCCGGGCGTCTAGCACCCGCTGGTCCACCCCCTCGAAACGGCCGCACAGGACGATGATCCCGGGCGCCTCGCTCCATTGTCGAACACGCGCCTGGGTCAGGGGCCGACCCCGGGCGCTCATGTACAAAAGCGGCCGCCCACCGACCTCCACGCTGTCCAGCGCGGCGGCGATGACGTCCGCTTTGAGTACCGCTCCCGCGCCGCCACCCGCAGGGGTGTCGTCGAGGAAGCCGCGCTTATCCTTGGAAAAGGGCCGAATGTCCAGTGTTTCCAATCGCCACAGGTCTTCTTCCTTCCAGGCGGTCCCGATCATCGAGACGCCGAGCGGGCCGGGAAAGGCCTCGGGGAACATGGTCATGACGGTGGCGGTGAACGGCATGGCCGCTGTTTAGCGTCAGACAAGGCGCTTGTCGAAGCTGACCTGGGCCGCGGTCGGTTCAGTGTTGGCGGATTGTATACGAAGATCGGGGCATAGGAGACCGTGTCAATCCGTCGGGATAATCGCCATGAGCGGTCCACACTGCCTTTTCCTGTCACCGCGCGACACCCTGCGCCGGCTCGGCCGTCGCCTGCGGGCCAGCGAAAACGGCGCGGTCGCGGTGCAGTTCGCCTTTCTGGCCCTGCCGATCGCCCTGCTCGGCTTTGGCCTGCTGGACATGAACAGGGTGAGTATTCAGCGCCAGCAGTTGCAAGACGCCCTGGATGCCTCGACCCTTTTCGCCGCCCGGGCCAACGCCACCACTGACGCTCAGATCGACACCATCGGCGACGCCGCCTTTGCGGCGGAGATTGCCGGGCTCGGTATCACCGTTCCCGCCAGCGACTCGACCTTCAAGGGCGGCGCGGAAAATTCGGTCATCGGCACGGTAAAGTCCGACCTCAAGCCGATCATCGCCAATCTCTGGACCAATGCCGACGTCTCCGTCACGGCGCAGACGACGGTGAAGCGGGGCCAGGACGCGCCAGTCGAACTGGTCATGGTGCTGGACACCACTGGCTCAATGGCCGGCGCCAAGCTGACGACCCTGAAAACCGCCGCGACCTCGTTGGTCGACAAGCTGACGGCCGATAGCACCGCCAATGTGAAGATCGGCGTCGTGCCGTTCGGCCAGTACGTCAATGTCGGCATCGCCAACCGCAACCAGAGCTGGATCAACGTCCCGGCCGACTACACCACGACGACCACCACCAAGGGCACCTGCACGACGGTCTCCACCAAGACCACCTGCCAGACCCAGACCTATGCCTGCACCAAATACACCGACGGCGTGCCCTATTCCTCAACTTGCAGCCGGTCGATCAATTGTGTCACGACGCCGATCACGCCGGTGACCACCTGTACGGCGGACAAGGTGACTACCAACACCTTCAAGTTCCTCGGCTGCGTCGGCTCGCCCGCCTATCCCAAGAACGTCAATGATACCGACCCACTGCGAGTCTATCCCGGCTTCATGAACCTGACCTGTGCGACGCCCTTCACGCGCCTGACCAGCACAGTGTCGACGGTCAAGGCGGCGATCACGGCGCTGACCGCCACCGGCGACACCTATATTCCGTCCGGCCTGGCCTGGGGCTTCAACATGCTGTCCCCGGCCCAGCCCCTGACGGACGCCGCCGCCTATGACAGCACGGGTCTGAACCGCAAGCCGCGCAAGGCCCTGGTGCTGATGACGGACGGCGCAAACTCCAAGCTGATGAACGCCGGCAACGGGCGACACGACGTCTCGCCGTCGCCCAATCCCGATAGCCCCGCCACCCAAGCCAACACCTATACGGCCGAGCTCTGCGCCAACATCAAGGCCCAGAAAATTGAGGTTTTCACGGTCGCTTTCAATGTCACTGATACCGGCATCAAGAATATCTTGAAAACCTGCGCGACCGATGAAAGCCATTATTTCGACGCTACAGACACCGCCAACCTTCTGAAAGCCTTCCAGGATATCGCTGACGCCCTACGTAGCCTCTATATCGCAAAATAGATCTAGGGCAGGATCCGCGCGAGCAGTTCCCAACGCGTCCGATGGGGCGTGTTCGGAGCCGCAGGGGATGCGCGCAGCGGCCAGGCGATTTTCCGGGTCACCATCAAAGTTTGCCAACTGTTCACCAGTTTAACCCAGCTTGGGTAACCCGTAGCAGGATGGCCCCAGTGCTCCATTTCCGAAAGCGCGCGTCGGCCGGCCTTTTCAAGAAATTGCGCGGTGACGAGCGCGGTGCGGTGGCTGTGCAGTTCGCCTTTCTGGCCCTGCCGATCTCCATCCTGGCCTTTGGCCTGCTGGACATGAACCGGCTCAGCGTTCAGCGCCGCCAGCTGCAGGACGCCCTGGACGCCGCCACCCTGATGGCCGCGCGCTCGACGGCGACCACGGACGCGGGGCTCGATACGGTCGGCGACGCGGCCTTCGGCGCCGAGATGGCCGGCCTGGGCCTGACCCTGACGACCGCCAACACCACCTTCGTGTCCGGAACAGGCAACAAGGTGATCGGCTCGGCGTCAGTGACTGTTACGCCGATCATCTCCAACCTGTGGACCAACGGCAATTCGATCGTCACCGCCAGCTCCGAAGTGCTGCGCTCGGTCAACAAGCTGGAAGTGGCCCTGGTGCTCGATAACACCGGCTCGATGGACTATGATCTGGGCTCGGGCGGCAAGAAGATCGACGCCCTGATCAACGCGTCCAAGGACCTGGTCGACACGCTCTACGCCGCCGCCGCCCGCGCTTCGGAGACCGACGCGGTCAAGATCGCGGTCGTGCCGTTTTCGATGACCGTGAATGTCGGCTCGACCTATTCATCGGCCAACTGGATCGCCGCCACGATGCCGGACCAGGCCTATTATGGTCCGGACGTCTTCGCGACCTCGCAGAACCGCTTCACCATGATGACCCAGACGGGGACCAGTTGGGCGGGCTGTATCGAGAGCCGGCCCCATCCGTACGACACCACAGACGACGCGCCGAGCCCTTCGACGCCGGCCTCGATGTTCATCCCGTTTTTCGCGCCCGACGAGCCAGACGACAACACGGTGAACTATCCATCATCATCGTGGAAGTATCGTGACGCCCGAACCAGGAGCAACGGCGAAATCTACAACAACTGGATCACCGACGACAAATCAAGTTCGACCGACTGGTTCACGCGCCAGGGCGAAGTCGCCAAGTACGCCACCGGCAACAAGGCCAAGGTGATCAGCCAGGCCAAGACCGGCACAAGCTACGGCCCCAATGACGGCTGCGGGATCGCCAGCGTGTTGCGGATGACCAATGTGCGGACTGCCACCGGGGCCACGACGGTCAAGAACAAGCTCGACGACATGGTCGCCACCGGCAACACCAATGTCGCCATGGGCATGGTCTGGGGTTGGCACATGGTATCGCCCAACGCCCCGTTTGCCGACGGCTCGGCCTATGGAACCAGGAATGTCAGCAAGGTCATCGTCCTGCTCACCGACGGCGACAACGTCATGAGCGAGACCGGCAACCCCAATGACTCGACCTATAGCGGCTATGGCTATGTCTGGCAGAAGCGACTGAAGAACGCCTTGAACGTCTCGCTCGATGTCGGGGCCAGCGAAACCAATCGTCGCGACGCCATGGACAGCCGCCAGACCAAGACCTGCGCCGCGGCCAAGGCCAAGGGCGTGATCATCTACAGCATCGGCGTGGGGGTTTCAGCCCACTCCAAGGTTGTGCTGCAGGGCTGCGCCTCCACTAGCGACAAGTATTATGACGTCACTGACGCAGGCCAGCTGACCGCCGTATTCGACGCCATCGCCGGCTCGATCCAGAACCTGCGCATCTCGAAATAGGGGCAGGAAGCCCGCCCCCCGCGGGGGCAGGAGGCCGGCAACTAGGCCAGCTTGATCTCGCGCAGCCGCTGCTGAAGGAACGCGTCGGCGGTGATCGATTCCGGATAGCGGTCGGGGTTTTCCGGCGTGATGCAGCCGGGCAGGGTCTTGATCTCGTAGTCAGACGCGAAATGCAGGAAGAACGGCGTCGAGTAGCGCGGGATATGGCGACGTTCGGGCGACGGGTTCTGCACGCGGTGGATCGTCGAGGGCAGGACGTGGTTGGTCAGGCGCTCCAGCATGTCGCCGATATTGACGACGATGCAGCCCGGCGGCGGATTGATCGGCAGCCAGTCGCCATTGCGGTCCAGCAGTTCGAGCCCGCCCTCTTCGGCGCCCATCAGCAGGGTGATGGTGTTGATGTCGCCGTGCGCGCCGGCCCGCACGCCCGTGGCGTCGATCGGGATCGGCGGATAGTGCAGCAGGCGCAGGACGCTGTTGCCGTTCTCGATGGTGGGCTTGAAGAAGCTTCTGTCCAGCTTCAGATAGACGGCGATCGCCTCCAGCACCTTGCCGCCCATGGCGTCCAGCGCGCCGTAGAACCACGACACGTCATGCTTGAAGGCCGGGATCTCGGCCGGCCAGACATTGTCTGCCATGGTGGCGCGGAACCGGTGACCCGCCGGCAGGTCGCGGCCCATGTGCCAGAATTCCTTCAGGTCATGGTGGGTGGCGCCCTTGGCGGTCTCGACGCCGAACGGGATATAGCCCCGCGCGCCGCCCTTGATGCCGGCATAGTGCGTCTTGATGTCGACCGGCAGGGCGAAAAAGGCCTTGGCGTCCGAGATGGCCGCGTCGATGCGGGCCTGATCCAGATCATACTCCGACAGCACGGCGAAACCGTAGCGCTCGAACGAGGCGCCCAGCGCCTGGGAGAAGCCCTCGAAATCCTTGCTGTAGAGCGTGAAGGAGACCGGTTCGATCGCGGACGTGGACACAGGGCTAAACCTTGGAAGTTAGTAAGTCGGGGCTTACTACACCGGGATCTGTCCGGAACGAAGACCCGTTCATCGTCGAGTCATGTCGCAGGATGGAACTTGACCATGCGCGAGGCGTTTGTCCTCTCGATGATCAAGCGTGACCACACGCACCGGACCTGAGCACGGAAGACCACGGCCATGACGATGAAAAAGACCGCGCCCCAAGAAAGCAAGAAGCGAGCTTTGCTCGCGGGTATTGCGCTGCTGATGGGCGCCGCCGTCCTGAGCGCCTGCACCACCACCGACCCCTATACGGGCATGCCGGTGCGCAACAACACTGGCACGGGCGTACTGAGCGGGGCCGGAGTCGGCGCGGTGCTGGGCTATCTGACCAACACCAATTCGGGTGAGCAGGGTCGCAAGAACGCCCTGATCGGCGCAGGCATCGGCGCCCTGGCCGGCGGCGCCGTCGGCAACTATATGGATCGTCAGCAGACTGACTTCCGTCGCAGCCTGGAAGGCTCGGGCGTGATGATCCGCCGCAACGGCGACCAGATCGTGCTGGTCATGCCCAGCGACGTGACCTTCGCCGTTGACCAGTCGGATGTGCAGCCGCAGTTCACCCGCGTGCTCGACGACGTGGCCCGCACCCTGAACGCCTATAACCAGACCACCATCGACGTGGTCGGCCACGCCGACAGCAGCGGCCCTGACGCCTATAACCAGACCCTTTCGGAGCGCCGGGCCAGTTCGGTGGCCAGCTATCTGGTCGGTGCCGGCCGGGTTCTGGGCGACCGCGTCTTCGTGGCCGGCATGGGCGAGCGCCAGCCGGTCGCCGACAACGGCACGGCCGAGGGCCGCAGCCAGAACCGCCGGGTCGAGATCGTTCTGCGGCCGATCACGCAGTAGTTAGCGAGAGCTCCCTTCTCCCCTTGCGGGAGAAGGTGGCCTGCGCAGCGGGTCGGATGAGGGGTCGAAAACCTTGTCCGCTTGGCAATGGCTGACGGAAGAGGTGGCCGGCTCCGGCACGACCCCTCATCCGTCAGCCTGCGGCTGACACCTTCTCCCGCAAGGGGAGAAGGATCAGTCCGCCCCCTCACGCTCCGCCCGTTCGCGCAGCTCATGCTCCAGACTGGCCGTATCCCACGCCCCGCCGGCGTCGCCCGGACGCAGGCGCGACAGGTCGGCGGCCAGCAGGCGATCCATGGTCTTGGCGGCGTCGCGCGACGCCAGGATATAGGCCTCCTCCTGGCCCCACATCGGACGCAGCTCCTCGAAGGTGCGCCGGTCGTGACGCCGGAAGAACGAGGCGGCGCGATGCGCCCGGTGCGCGCGGAAGCCCAGTTTCAGCAAGGCCGTCTGGCCCAGGGCCAGGGCCGACTCGAAGGTCTCGCGCTCGACGGCATCCGCGCCATTGGCCAGCAGGTCATAGGCGTGGCGACGATCCCAGGCGCGGGCCAGGATCACCAGGTCGGGAAAGGCCTTGCGAGCGGTCTCGACCAGCTCAACCGTCTTTTCGCGATCGTCCAGCGCCACGATCAGCATCTTGGCCCGCTCAATGCCGGCGGCGCGCAACAGGTCCATGCGCGTGGCGTCGCCATAATGCACCCGGCGGCCAAAGCGGCGCAGGAGGTCGATCTGCTCGATATCGCTGTCCAGAACCGTCGAGCGGAAGCCGTTGGCGGTCAGCAGGCGACCGGTGATCTGACCGAAACGGCCAAAGCCGGCGATGATGATCTCTGGCTCTCCATCATCGAAATCGCCCGTATCCGGCGTGACATCGGCAATGGCCGCGTCCATGGCGGCGGCGACGCGCTCATACAGGATCATGGCCAGCGGCGTCAGGGCCATGGAAACGGCGACCGCAGCGGTCAGCAGAGCCGCCAGTGTGGCGCCGATCACGCCGGCCCCGACCGTGAAGGTCAGCAGCACGAAGGCAAACTCCCCGCCCTGGGCTAGGGCCGTGGCGACGGCGGCCGCGCCGCGCAGGGGCGCGCCAAACAGCCTGGCCAGACCCAGCATGACCAGGAACTTCAGCACCATCAGGCCCAGCACCAGCCCGATCAGGGTCAGGGGCTGGGTGGCGATCAGCGGCAGGTCGACGCCCGCCCCGACCGTGATGAAGAACAGGCCCAGCAGCAGGCCCCGGAAGGGCTCGATGTCGGTCTCCAGCTCGCGGCGGAACTCGCTCTCGGCCAGCACCACCCCGGCCAGGAAGGCGCCGAGCGCCGGCGACAGTCCGACCATCTGCATCAGGCTGGCTACCCCGACCACGATCAGCAGGGCCGAGGCGGTGAAGATTTCGCGCAGGCGGGCCTTGGCGATGAAGCGGAACAGCGGCCGCACCAGGTAGCGCCCGCCGCCAACCACGGCGCCGACGGCGGCCAGGACAGACAGGCCTTGAGCCCATATCGGCAGATGCGAGACCAGGCTGGCGGCATGGCCGCCGGCGTCGCCATGCACAGGCGGCGCGATGGTGGCCAGCAGGGGCAGCAGGGCGAACATCGGGATCACCGCCAGGTCCTGAAGAAGCAGGATCCCGAAGGCGGCGCGGCCGACAGGGCCTTGTCTCAGGCCCTTCTCGTCCAGGGTCTGCAGGACGATGGCCGTGGACGACATGGCCAGCACCATGCCGACCGCCAGGGCCGTCTGCCAGGGCAGGCCCAGAAGCATTGAGACGCCGGCGATCGCCGCCGAGGTGACCACCACCTGCGCGCCGCCAAAGCCGAAGATCGCCTTGCGCATGTCCCATAGGGTGGAGGGCTGAACCTCCAGTCCGATCAGGAACAGCAGGATGACCACGCCAAACTCGGCGAACTGCATGACGTCGGCCTGGGCCCCGATCAGCGACAGGGCGTGGGGGCCGATGATGACGCCGGCGATCAGGTAGCCCAGCACCGACCCCAGCCCCAGCCGTTTGGCGATGGGCACCGAGATCACGGCTGCGCCGAGATAGAACAGGGTCTGGGTGAGGAAAGATTGCATGGCTCAGACCTCCAGTGTCTTCGGGAGAAGCGAGGCGATCCGCGCCCTGTAGCGCTCGGCCTCGGCCTTCAGCGCCGCGTCGTCCTTGACCGCCGCGCCATGCACGACGAAGGGCGTCTCCCAGACCATGCCGCACAGGTGGGCGGTCTGCTCCAGCGGCCTCAGGAACTCGTCCATCGTGAAGCGGTTATACCCTTGGGCGTGATAGGCCCTGGCGCTGGCCCCCGTGGTGCAGGCGACGAACAGACGCTTGCCGATCAGGGCCCTGCCGTCCTCGCCATAGGCAAAGCCGTGCAGCCAGACCAGGTCCAGCCACTCCTTCATCAGGGCCGGGGTCGAATACCAGTACAGCGGGAACTGCAGGGCGATCACGTCATGGGCCACCAGCGAAACCTGTTCGGCCTCGATATCGATCGCGAAGTCGGGATAGGTCTCATAGAGGTCGCGATAGGTGACGCCGGACAGACCCTTGGCAGCCTTGGCCAGGGCCCGATTGGCGCGAGACCGTTCAAGCGCGGGGTGGGCCAGAACCAGCAGCACACCAGAGGTGGCGGGCCGGGCGGAGGCGGTGTTAGCCTCGCCCCTGGTTTCGTGAGCGTTCAAGCGGCGTCTCCCGATGTCGGATTTTTATTCATCAAGGGTTGAATTTCTTTGGTCGCCGGGCGAGACCCTTCGCCAAACATCGGCATGCCAAAGGCTGGTGGCGGAGGATCCATGGTCGACAAGGTGCAGACAGATGCGGTCGAGGCCCTCTCAGGGCTGCTGTTCGACGGCATGACCATCATGGCCGGAGGCTTTGGCCTCTGCGGCATTCCGGAAAATCTGATCGCGGCGATCCGCGAGACGGGGGTCAAGGACCTCACGGTTGTCTCCAACAATTGCGGCGTCGATGGCTTTGGCCTGGGTATCCTGCTGGAGAACCGCCAGATCAAGAAGATGATCTCGTCCTATGTGGGGGAGAACAAGCTGTTCGAACAGCTCTACCTCAGCGGCGAACTGGAACTGGAGTTCAATCCGCAGGGCACGCTGGCGGAACGCATTCGCGCTGGCGGCGCGGGCATTCCGGCCTTCTTCACCAAGACCGGTGTCGGCACTTTGGTCGCCGAGGGCAAGGAAGTGCGCGAGTTCGACGGCGAGCTCTATGTGATGGAGCGCGGCCTCACCGCTGACCTGTCGATCGTCAAGGCCTGGAAGGCCGACGCCGAAGGCAACCTTGTCTATCGAAAGACCGCGCGCAATTTCAATCCGATGATGGCGGCGGCCGGCAAGACCACCGTCGTCGAGGTCGAGCACGTCGTGCCAATCGGCTCGCTCGACAAGGACAACATCCACACCCCCGGCATCTATGTCGACCGGGTGGTGAAGGGCGCGACGTTCGAAAAGCGCATCGAGCGCGTCACCACCCGCCCCAGAGAACAAACGACCAAGGAAGCCGTCTGATGGCCTGGACCCGCGATGACATGGCCGCCCGCGCGGCCAAGGAGCTGCGCGACGGCTTCTATGTGAACCTCGGGATCGGCATCCCGACCCTGGTGGCCAACTACATCCCCGAGGGCATGAGCGTGACGCTGCAGAGCGAAAACGGCATGCTGGGCATGGGCCCCTTCCCGTTCGAGGGCGAGGAAGACGCCGACCTGATCAATGCCGGCAAGCAGACGATCACTGAGCTTGATTCCAGCTCGTATTTCTCGTCGGCCGATAGCTTCGCCATGATCCGCGGCGGGCATATCGCCCTGTCGATCCTGGGCGGCATGCAGGTCTCCGAAACCGGCGACCTGGCTAACTGGATGGTGCCCGGCAAGATGGTCAAGGGCATGGGCGGAGCCATGGATCTCGTCGCCGGCGTCAAGCGCGTCGTGGTCGTGATGGATCACTGCGAAAAGTCGGGCGCGCCCAAGCTGCTCAAGGCGTGCTCTCTGCCGCTGACCGGGGCCGGCGTGGTCGATCTGCTGATTACCGAGCTGGGCGTGTTCGAGATCAATCGCGGCAAGACGCCCGTGCGGCTGATTGAACTGGCGGCTGGCATCACGGTCGATGAGGTGAAAGCCAAGAGCGAGGCCGCCTTCGAGGTGGCGATCTGATCGCCACCGCCTGAGCCTTCGTACAGACCTGCACGGCGCGCATCGAAAGGTGCGCGCCGTTTGCGTTTGGCGGCTGTGGCGCACGGCACAAACGAAAACGGCCTCCCGAAGGAGGCCGTTCCAGATCTTGGGTGCGGGGACAGGATTTGAACCTGTGACCTTCAGGTTATGAGCCTGACGAGCTACCGGGCTGCTCCACCCCGCGGCGAAGTTGGTAGTTTGGTAATCGTGGGTAGGGTTGGACTTTGAAGTACGACTTGAT
>JANOSS010000167.1:0-14314 GCA_031415995.1 Caulobacter sp.
GCGAAGGCCGGCGCGTTCAACGGCCGAGATGTGCACAAAAACGTCCGAGCCGCCGTCATCCGGTTGGATGAAGCCGAAGCCCTTGGTGCCGTTGAACCACTTAACGGTGCCGGTAGCCATGGTGTGTAGTCCTTTGGATAGCAGTCGCCGCCGGAAGCGTTCCGTTCGACGATCAAATTTCGTTGGGGATCGGTAGGCGCGTCCGGCGCTTCCTCGAAGGGAGCATGGAATAGCAGGCCGAACGGCAGCGAATTCGATAGCCCATAATGAGGGTTTACGGCCGCGCCAGCAAGGGGAATCTTGAATTCAGCTTTTCACCGCCCCTGGTCAACGCTTCAGATCTTCGCGACGGGTTCGCGTTGGACCTTTGCGGCAAAGTCTGGCGAGGGCGAGGCCCCGCGCCGAAACAGCCTTGCGGTCGCCACTATTGCGAGTCATTCTCAATAACATCTCCAGGCCACAGGAGGCGAGGATGGTATTGCGAACAACCGGTGCGAACTGGCTGACCCTGATGATGCGCGCCGAACGGGCGCGTCGGGGCTTTGATCCGCCGGACAGCGAATGGCTGCTGTATGGCCCGACCGATCCTGACGCCGTGGAAGGCGAGGACGACGACCCCGGCCTGCTGGCGGCCGAGTAGGCACCCCGTCTAGAGCAAAGGTCGCCATGATTGAATCATGTCGTTTGCTCTAGAGTCTTGTTTTGACGCGTTATTTCGGCGGCGAACCGGTATCCACTTCGCCGAATAACGCCCTAGGTCAGCGCCTTGCGGGCCGCTTCCCAGTACTGGGCGCCGGTAATCAGGGTGATGATGGCCGCCAGCCACAGCAGGCCGTGGATGGCCACGGTGGCGGGACCCACGACGTCCGGGGTGTCGGGCAGGCCAAACGCCGCCCAGGAGGCC
Source organism: Caulobacter sp. (assembly GCA_031415995.1). Classification (GTDB taxonomy): domain Bacteria; phylum Pseudomonadota; class Alphaproteobacteria; order Caulobacterales; family Caulobacteraceae; genus Caulobacter. Next base: position 905 of record JANOSS010000167.1, read on the forward strand.
AGCACCATTTCCGCGCCGATCGCCACCAGCTGCAGGGTGGTCTTCCACTTGGCCAGCACGGTGACGGGCAGCTTGATCCCCTTGCCGGCCCCGACCTCGCGCAGGGCGCTGACGGCGAATTCGCGGAACAGGATCAGGCCGGCCGGCAGCACGATCATCGGGTTGGGTCCCAGGGCCATCAGCCCCAGCAGGGCGCCGCAGACCAGGATCTTGTCGCCGATGGGATCGAGGATCGCGCCCCATACCGTCACGGCGTCGAACTTGCGGGCCAGCCAGCCATCGAAGAAGTCGGTGACGGCGGCGACCACGAACGCCCAGAAGGCCCAGCGCTCCAGTCGCAGCTGGTCCTCGCCGGTCAGCCGCTCGCTGATCCACGGCACGGCGCCGGCGGCGGCGGCCAGGGCCACGAACATGAACAGCGCCAGGACAAGGCGCGAGGCGGTCAGGATGTTCGGCAGATTCTTCATGATGCTGTTCTAACGCGGGAATCCGCCAATCGGCTATGGCTTCGCGCCAAGGGCTCGCCAGGTGCGGAAGATTTTCGCGCCACCGAATGGCCGGGATTGGCTATATGGGGTCCTGGATCGCAATCCGATCCTGACAGTAGCGGCGCCGCGATTGCATGAGACGGCTGGGCCGGTATGGCGCGAGGGTGAAGGCGGGCGTGAACTCGGTTCGCGGACGACTTGTCCTGCTGACTCTCAGTTTGCTGATCCCGGCCCTGCTCAGCATGGGATTTCTGCTCTCCAGCGCGGATCGTCAGGGCCGTACCCAACTGAACGAGCAAATGCTGACCACGGCGCGGGCGCTATCCGGGGCGATCGACCGCCAGGCCGCCGTCGGCATTGCGGTCGCTGAAACCCTCGCCACGGATCAGGCTTTGCTCGCCGGTGACTGGGCGCGATTCCACGCGCGTGCGCTCCGCGTCACGGACCGGCGGGTGGGATGGGTCGTCGTGGCCGACATGACCGGGCAGCAGATCCTCAACACCCGGACAGCCTACGGTGTCGTCCTGCCGCGCTCCCCCCGCATTCCGGAACTGGACCGCGCCCTTCTGGTCGGTCGCAGCCAGGTCTCCGATCTGAGGATGGGCTTGGTCGCCAAGCAGTATGCGATCGCGGTGGGGACGCCGGTTACGGTCAAGGGCAAGGCCTATGTTCTGGCCTATGTCGTCGACGCCGCCTCTTTTCTCTCGGTTTTCCGGGAGCAACGGCTTCCTGATCGCTGGGTGGCGACGGTTCTGGATAACAACAACAAGATCATTGCCCGCTCCATGCGGCATGAAAAATGGGTCGGCAGCAGCGCAACGCCGGACATGATCAACCGGATCACCCGCGCCCCGGAAGGCGTCAGTCGCAGCACGTCCCTGGACGGCGTGCCGACCGTGGTCGCCTATAGCCGCTCACCCCAGACGGGCTGGACGCTTCTCGTCGCCATTCCGCGCGCCGACCTGGCAAAGACCGTGACCAGCTCGGTCGTCCTGACCACCGGGGTCTTCGCTCTGTTGCTGGTTCTGGGCGTGGGGTTGGCCCTGTTCTTCTCGCGCCGGATCAATCGCGAGGTCGGTGGGCTGGTGGCGGCGGCTCACGCGATAGGGCAGGGGCAGCCGATCACGGCGCCGTCGGACTTTAGCCTGGAAGAAATCGACGCCATCCATGCCGCCCTAAGCGACGCCTCCCGCGAGCTGCAGGTCCGTGAAGAGCGTCAGAAGGTCATGATCAACGAACTGAATCACCGGGTGAAAAACACCCTGGCCACGGTTCAGGCCTTGGCCCGGCAGACCTTCGGCAAGATGGACGGCGCGCCGGTCGAACGCTTCACCGAACGGCTGATCGCTCTGTCGGCGGCCCACGATCTTCTGACCCGGGGTGGGTGGAGCAAGGCCGAACTGGACGAACTCCTGCGCGCCTGCACCCGCGCCCATGGCGACCGTGTCGTACTGACGGGGCCGTCGGTGTCTCTGGATCCGCATTACGCTGTGTCGCTGTCGATGGTGTTCCACGAACTGGCCACTAACAGCGCGAAATATGGCGCCCTCTCCGTGCCGACGGCCCAGGTGACCATCGACTGGAAGATCGATCCGGCCACGCTGGCCCTGACTCTTCGCTGGACAGAAACGGGCGGTCCGCCGGTGACGTTGCCGAACACGCCAGGATTTGGCACCCGTCTGATCGACATTTCGATGCAGCGAGAACTGAAAGGCTCAGCCGCCTTCGACTTTCGGCCTGAGGGGCTGGTATTCGAGGCGACTGTGCCGCAGCCGCCCCAGGACTCCTTACGATGGTCCAATCCTTTCTGAACGCCGTTGCGGACAAAGGCGAGATCACCGCCTTCATGGCGCAGGCGGGGCTTCCGCCGCGCTTTGCCGACCTCGCCGCCTGCCTCCACGTCCCCCTCGCCGCGCGGATCGCCCAGGCCTGCGCTGGACGCGACACGCCGCTGGTGGTCGGCCTCTGCGCGCCGCAGGGGGCGGGCAAGTCGACCCTGACGGCGCTGGTGACGCGGCTGTTGCGACGCCGGGGCCTGAAGACGGCCAATCTGTCGCTGGACGACCTCTATCTGACCCATGCCGAGCGTAGGGTTCTGGGCCGGATGGTCCATCCCCTGCTGCAGACGCGCGGGGTGCCAGGCACCCATGACATCCCGCTGGGTCTGCGCGTGCTGGATGCTCTGGCCCATCCGGGCCGCGTGCTGCTGCCCCGCTTCGACAAGGCCGCCGACGACAGGGTGCCGGTCACAGACTTCGAGCCCTTCGAGGGATCCGCCCAGGTGATTCTGCTGGAAGGCTGGTGCGCGGGCGCCGGGCCCCAGGCCGAGGCGGCCCTCGCTGAACCGGTCAACGCCCTCGAGCGTGAGGAAGACCCTGCGGGCGTCTGGCGAGGCTTCGCCAACGCCGCCCTGACTGGCCCCTATTGCGCGCTTTTTGACAGGATCGATCTTCTTGTCGCGATGACCGCCCCCGACTTTCCCACCGTGCGCGCCTGGCGGGGCCAGCAGGAGCAGCGCCTGCGTCACGATCTGGCCGCCCAGGGCCGCGACCCCCGGCTGGCGATGGATGAGGCAGCCCTGGACCGCTTCGTCGCCCACTACCAGCGTCTGACCGAATGGATCGCCCGTGATCTGCCGGCCCGCGCCGACATCGCCATCCGTCTGGACGCGGACCGTGAGCCCCTTGAGATGCGTGGTCTCTAGTCTTCGACCGTCCGCACCCGGTCGACGACCCGGACCGTGTAGCAGCGGCGCTTGCCCAGTTCGGTGCCGCAGAAGCCTGGCTCCTCGGAGCCGTCCCGCAGCTTGACCCAGCGGTCGCGCGCGCACTCGAACCAGGCGTGCTGGAATTCCAGGTGGTCGACGTCGCGATGGAACACCGGGATCCGGTCGACCGAATAGAACCGCACCATGCCGCTGAGGCCGCCAAAGCTGCCCCGGCCATTGACCAGCCCACAGACCCGGCCCGTGCGGGTGGACCAGACAGCGTCGAGATCCAGCGGATTGTCCTGGTTCAGCCGGGCCTTCAGATTAGCCCGCACATGGCCCCATTCGGCCCGGGCCCGGGGCTTTTCGACCAGCAACTGCTCGGCCGTCGGCGTGGGCAGGGTGGCGTTGACGCTTTCCACGCGCATCAGATCAACGATCCCGAACACCAGCGCGCCCAGGATAGCGACCACGATCACGCCCGAGAGGATGCGCGGCAGCAGCGGCATGCGGCGCGGCTTGTCCCAGACCGGTCGCGTCATCGGCATTCTCCCGTCCCTGAGGACGAGAGTGCGCAGTGCCATTCCATTTGACAAGCGTAAAAGATTACGACTCTAAATCTAACGGTCGGGCCGCGTCCCGTCTGCTGCTCCGTCCTCGTCTTCCTCTCCGCGCGCGATCGATTCCGATCGCGGGGGAGGCGGCGGATCGGCGGTAAAGAAGGTGCCCAGCAGCATCATCATGCCGGCCAGTGGGGCCATGGCCCGTTTTGAGCGCTTGACGTTGCGGACGCTCCAGATCGCCACCGGCGTCAGAACGGCGATGGCGGACAGGGTGATCAGGATCGCGATCAGATCGGACATGCCCCTGATGTGGCCCGCCCGGGGCGCGCCACAAGGCCTGGCTTCAGCTCTTGCGGAAGAAGGCGTGGATGCGTTCGGCCAGGGCCTGGCTGACACCCTCGACTTTCAGCAGGTCCTCGACCCCCGCGCGGCCGACGCCCTTGGCCGAGCCAAACGCGTGCAGCAGGGCCTTCTTGCGGCCTGGACCCACGCCCTCGATCTCGTCGAGCGGGTTCTTCTTCAGGTCCATCGAGCGGCGCGTGCGGTGAGCGCCGATAGCGAAGCGGTGGGCTTCGTCGCGCAGGCGTTGCAGGTAGTACAGAACCGGCGACTTGGGCTCGAGCATGAACGGCGTCTTGTCGGGCATGAAGAACCGCTCAAGCCCGGCGTCGCGATCCGGGCCCTTGGCGACGCCGACGACGGCGATGTCGTCGACACCCAGTTCGGCCATGATCTCCAGCGCTGCGTCCAGCTGGCCCTTGCCGCCGTCGACCAGCACCAGATCGGGGCGGTTGTCGCTGTCACCGCCTTCCTCTTCCTTGACCAGGCGGGCGAAGCGGCGCTTGAGCACCTCCTTCATCATGCCGTAGTCGTCGCCGGGGGTCAGCTCGGTGCTCTTGATATTGAACTTGCGGTACTGGCCCTTCATGAAGCCGTCCGGCCCGGCCACGATCATGCCGCCCACCGCGTTGGTGCCCTGGATATGGCTGTTGTCATAGACCTCGATCCGCTCGGGCGGGGTATCCAGCCCGAAGGCCTCGCCGACCCCGGCCAGCAGCTTGGTCTGGGCGCTGCCCTCGGCCATCTTGCGGCCCAGCGCCTCGCGGGCGTTGGTCAGGGCGTGCTGCACCAGGTCGGCCTTCTCGCCGCGCCTGGGGATACTGATCTCGACCTTGCGGCCGCTCTTCAAGGCGAAGGCCTCGGCCAGCAGGGCGCTTTCGGCGGGCTCGATATTGGCCAGGATCAGGCGCGGGATCGGCTTGTCGTCATAGAATTGGCCCAGGAAGGCGGTCATGGCCTGGGCCTCTTCGCTGACGCCTTCTTCTTCGGCCGCGCCGGAGATGCGGGGGAAATAGGCGCGGTTGCCCCAGTTCTGGCCCGCCCGGAAGAAGAACACCTGCACGCAGGCCTGACCGCCCTCGACATGCAGGGCCACCACATCGGCCTCGTCCACGGTCTCGGGGTTGATCTGGCTTTCCTGGGCCACGGCCGACAGGGCGCGGATTCGGTCGCGCAGCTTGGCGGCGCGTTCGAACTCCAGCTGCTCTGCGGCGGCTTCCATCTCCTTGGCCATCTGGCTCATGACCGCGCGGGACTTGCCTCGCAGGAAAGCCTCGGCCTGGTCGACCAGGGACTGATAGTCGGGGATGCTGACCAAGCCGGTGCAGGGCGCCGCGCAGCGCTTGATCTGGTACAGCATGCAGGGCCGGTCGCGGCCCTCATAGACGCTGTCGCTGCACGAGCGCAGCAGGAACGCCTTCTGCAGGGTGTTGAGCGTGCGGTTCACCGCCCAGGTGCTGGCGAACGGCCCGAAATAGTCGCCCTTGATCGCATGGGCGCCGCGGTGCTTGCGCAGTTGCGGCGCGTCATGGTCGCGGCGGATCATGATCTCGGGAAAGCTCTTGTCGTCGCGCAGCAGCACGTTGAAGCGCGGCTTCAGCGACTTGATCAGGTTGATCTCGAGCAGCAGGGCGTCGGCTTCGGTGCGGGTCGTGACGAACACCATGGACCGGGTGGCGTCGACCATGTGGGCGATGCGGTTGGTGTGGAAGCGGCCTTGGGCGTACTGGATCACCCGCTTCTTCAGGCTCTTGGCCTTGCCGACATAGAGGACCTCGTCGTCCTCGCCGATCATCCGATAGACGCCGGGCCCATCAGGCAGGCGCGCGGCCTCGTCCTTGATCAGGTCGGCGCCGCGCAGGGCGTTGGCGAGAGTCGGGGCGGGAGCGGTGTCGTCGTTCACGACGGACATATAGGCGAGTCTGGGCGGTTCAGCGATCTTCGCGGCTGTTGAAGATGCGCATGATGATCACGACCTGACCTCTTACTTGGTATTGGACGACGTATTGGTTGGCGTGGAACGGGACATAGAGTTCTCGATACCGCCCATCACGGCTAGTCGGCGCTCGTTCCGGATATTGCATCAGGCTGCCGATGGCAGCTTCCAACTCGGCGCCGAGTTCAGTTCCGTAGGGCGCCCCGCGGTCCAACAGCCAGTCTTCAAGGCGATCGGCATCCGCCGAGGCGCGCTCGGAAACGAGGATCCGAAACACCAACTACCGAGGCTTGCCGAGATTGAGCAGACGCTCGCGGAATTGCTCCCAAGGGATCCCGCCCGTTCTGAGCGTTTCGTCGCAAATGCGATCCATTTCAGCAGCGTAGGCCGCGTCGGCTTCATCCAGATCATTCGGTTCGGCGGCCTGATCGAGGGCTTGCCGTGCATAGTCCTCGAAGCTCTGCCCCGCTGCTTGGGCGCGCACCTTCAAGCGCCGGGCCAGTGCTGCATCGATCGTCAGTGTCGTATCACCGTCAGCCATGCCCTGATGATCCTCCCGTCCCCGTTTGTCGTCAACCGCGCGGGGCGCTATGACGCGCCCCATGACCACGCGCCCGCTCTTCGTCACCCCGCTCTATGAAGCCAGCCTCGCCGGCGAGAAGGATTTCGAGTCGTTCATCGACGACCTACATGATGCCTGCATCGCCGTGGCCGAAGAGGACGAGGCCGGTCAGGCCTGGGCCGAGAAGAAGGGCTATCTGGGCTATACCTCCTACGCCTCGCTGGACGATCTGCCCCAGCGCGACAGCCTGTTCGCGGACCTCAAGAAGAAGCTCGACAAGCACGTGGCCGCGTTCGCCAAGGACCTTTGCTTTGATCTGGCGGGCGGCAAGCTGGTGATGGACAGCCTGTGGATCAACATCCTCGATCCCGGCGGCCAGCACAGCGGCCACATCCATCCGCACAGCGTCATTTCGGGCACCGTCTATGTGACGATCCCGGCCGGCGCCTCGGCCCTGAAGTTCGAGGATCCGCGCCTGCCGATGATGATGGCCGCGCCGACTCGCGAAGCCGGCGCTCCGGAAACCCTGCAGCCCTTCGTCTATGTGCAGCCGCAGGCGGGCACGATCCTGCTGTGGGAAAGCTGGTTGCGCCACGAGGTGACGGCCAACCAGGCTGACCAACAGCGGATCAGCATCAGCTTCAACTACGCCTGGAAGTAGGGCGGCGGCGAGGGCCGGGCGCCCTTCAGACTGCCGTGGTCTCTTTCCGGATTTTGCGGAAGCGCTCAATCTCGCCCTTGCCCATGGCGTCCCAGACGGCGGGCATGAAGCGATGCAGGAAGGCCAGCACCCCGACATAGCCGGGGAAGGCAATCACCATCTTGCGCTTGGCGACACCGGCCAGGATCAGGCCCGCCGCACGATCTACAGGCACCATCTCGACGGGGATGTTCGCCAGCACGTCGGCTGGGGCGGCATTGACGCATTGGATGTTGTCGACGAGCGGGGTCTTGATGAAGCCCGGGCAAGCGACGCTGACATGGACGCCAAAGGCCCGCGCCTCGGTGGCAAGCGCATGCGACAGGCCAAAAACCGCAAACTTCGAGGCGACATAGGGGCTGTTCGCCGGCCCGGGCGCCATGCCGAAGCCCGAGGCCACGTTGACGATGTGACCGAAGCCCTGCTTGATCATCAGCGGATAGGCGTAGTGAATCCCGTAGATCTCGCCCATCAGATTGATGTCGATAACCCGCCGCCAGTGATTAAGGCTCAGGTCGCGGATCTCCCCGAAAACAGCAATTCCAGCGTTGTTGAACAGGTGGTCGATCCGGCCAAACTCTTCAGCCGTGCCTTCGACAAGTTGTCGGACAGACTCGCTCTGGGTCACGTCGGTACGGACCGCCTTCGCCGTGACCCCGAGCTCGCGGAGCCGGTGGGCAAGGTCCTCTGCGCCAGGAAAGTTGACGTCCGAAACGATCACCGTGGCGCCGGCCTCGCCCAGTTGGGCGCAGAGCGCGCGTCCCAGGCCCGATGCGGCGCCCGTCACGATGCAGACCTTGTCCTTGAAGGGTTTTTTCGTCATCGCCCTGTCACGTCCAGCTGTGCTCGCGAGCTCGCGATGCGGCCGCCATTTGCTTGCTGGTTCAAACTAGAGGCAATGCCGATTTCAGTAAACCGGCGGTTGAAGCGGATCTGAGGCTCACTCGGTGACACCATCCCCTCTGCCCTAGTCCCCGCCTCTACGGACTTACTAAGCCGACACCGCCTCGATCTCGCTCGCGATCCGCACCCGCCAGCCCCGCTCGAGCGTCCAGGCGGCGATGCCCAGCCACAGCAGGCCCAGGAACGCATGGCCGCGCTGCCAGTAGCCGACATCATAGCCGGTCCGCACGTTCCACACCCCGGTCAGCAGGGCGAAGACCAGCAGCAGGCCAAAGAACCAGCCCAGCGAGAACTGCGCCAGCCGCCTGTGGCCAGGAACGCCCCAAAGGGCCCAGGCGGTGAACAGGGGCGCGAACTGGATGGCCAGGCCCACACCGCAGGCGCGGTGCATCTCGTCGGGCCAGTGAAACAGGCCCGCGAAGATCGCCCCCAGACCGGTCAGCGCCACCCAAAGTCCAGCGAAGGCCGAGACGGTGCGTCGCCCGCCGGCATGCTCCAGAGCATGGGTGAAGCCGGCCCCGGCAAACAGGCCGGCGGTTCCCGCCAGCACCATGCCGATATTGAAGATCATCGGGGCCGGAGCATCAGGCCCGCCCAACTCGCTGATGAACTGGGCGCCGGGATCGAAGCCGGGAAACAGCTGCTGGGCCAGCCACACGTCGGCCACCATGATCACCGGCGTGATCACACCGATCTTCAGAAAGGCGCCGGTACGGGCAGACACAGTAGGGGTGAGCCTCGAAAACAGTCGGAGCGGCAGAATCCCTTCCGCCGCCCCCTTGGTCAATGCCGGTATTGCCGGAACCTACTTTGCGGCCGACGGGTGACCCGCCGGCGCGAACTGCGAGCCGAAGAAGTCGCCCGTTTTCCACACCGGACGGTCCTTGGCGTCGGCCAGTTCAAGGGCGATCTCGTAGTTGACGAGAGCGAACTTGGCGGCTGCCACATAGTCGATCGGCAGGTTCAGATCGTCGCTGGGCTTGTGATAGTGCGTGGCCAGGAAGTCCTTGAAGCCCTTCTCGCCGCCGTTCTGAAAGCCGGTCATCAGGAACACCGACGGCACGCCCTGCTCGACGAAGCGATAGTGGTCGCTGCGGGTGAACAGGCCTTCTTCCGGCATCGGGTCACCCGACAGGGCGATGCCGACGCGGCCGGCGGCCTTGGCCACGGCCGGGCCCAGGGTCGAGCGGTCGGCGCCAAACGCGATCACGTCGGTGAACGGATACAGCAGCACCGGCATGTCCAGGTTCACATTGGCGGCGATGTCGGCCTTGGGCACGGTCGGATTGTTGGCGAAGTATTCCGAGCCGATCAGGCCTTTTTCCTCGGCCGTCACGGCGACCAGCAGGATGGTACGCTTGGGCTTGGTCTTGGCGTTCTTGAAGCCGCGGGCGACCTCCAGCAGGGTGGCGATGCCCGAGGCATTGTCGAGCGCGCCATTGTTGATCTTGTCAGCGCCCGTGCCGTGGGTGTTGACGCCGGTGTGGTCGAGATGGGCACTGAGGATGATGGCCTGGGCCTTGAGCGTGGGGTCCGAACCCTCGATCACGCCGACGACATTGCTGCTCTCGCGCTTCTCGATCTCGCTCTTGAGGGCCACCGAGGCCTTGAACGGCAGGTCGAAGCCCTTGACCGCGCCTTCGGGAGTTTCAGCGGCGGCCAGCACCGTCTCCAGCGAAGTCGGGGCGCCGGCGAACAGCTTGCCAGCGGCCTTGTGGCTGATCGCGGCCAGGTTGTTGGCCGAGACGCCGCGCACGTGGCCGACATCATTGGCGTCACGCCAGGTCATGCGCCATTCGCGATAGCCGGCCACGCCGCGCTCGAACGGGCGACGCTTCTCGCCGCTGGTCGTGCTCAGGGTGATGACGCCCACCGCGCCGCGCTTGGCGGCTTCGACGCGCTTGACGTTGCCGTTGCCGTAGTGGGCCCGTTCTTCGGTCTGCAGGCTGGACGGGGCGCCGCTCAGCAGGACGACGATCTTGCCCTTGACGTCCAGGCCGGCATAGTCGTCTCGGCCTTTTTCCGGGGCCATCAGACCAAAGCCGACAAAGACCAGCGGGGCGGAGATGTTGACCTCGGTCGTCTGGGCCTGGGCGCTGGGCAGGTAGTCTTCCCCGAACTTCAGGGCCTGCTCCTGACCGTCGGTGCCGGTCAGAGTGATGGACCCCTCGCTGGCATTCTTGAAGGCCAGCAGCGGCACACGCTGCTGGTACGAGCCGTTGGCGGCGCCGGGCTTGACGCCCAGCAGGGCATATTGAGCGGCGACGTAGTTGGCGGCGATATCATAGCCGCGGGTACCGGCCTCGCGGCCCTCCATCGCGTCATCGGCCAGGAAGGTCATGTGAGCGCGGATCGCATCGGGCGACGGCGTGAAACTGGACGCGGGTGTCTTGGCCTTCGGAGCGGCGAGGACGGGTTGGGCGACCATGAGCAGGGCGGCGCTGAGAAGAGCGGCGCGGCGCGAAAATGACATCAAGCAGGCTCCAGGGCGGGTCTGGTCCCGCGAAAGAGGCGAACCTTGGCCAGCCTGGAGCGGCTTGTCGAGATTGGGTGACCTGAACGTTTTGTAATGTTTGTCCGTTTGGGACTTTCGCGGCCTGACATGGCTGATGCGATCTTCACCCTGCTTTTGCGCGAGGGCTTAACCGCGAGGTGGGAGAATCTCTCCATCGAAAAGGAAAGCCCCGCCCATGCAGGCCATCGCCATCGCAGCCGCCGGCATGACCGCCGCCGCTCACCGCCTCACCGAAAGCGCAGAGCGCACCGCGACGTGGAGCGCGCGCGAGATTGACACCGATCTCGTCAAAGAAGCGGTCGAGCAGGTTTCCGCCAGGACCGATTTCGCAGCCAATGTCGCGGTGGCCAAGACCGCCGACTCCATGACCGGCGCCTTGCTGGACCTGAAGGTCTAGCGCGCCGTTTCTCCGGCGCGCCGCATTCCCCCCTGCGGCCGTGTCCGGATAACGCTCCCCGGGCTTCCCCCAAGTTTGCCCGGGGAGCGGGCTCGCCGCTCTCCCGCCTGTCGCCTTCAGAGCGCGACCGTCTTTCAGACTCCCGGCGACGCCGTCGCGGGCATAACAATGTTATGCTACCATGGATGGCATTGGCGCGGGGGAGATTGCGATGGCCAAGAAGCTGGCTCTGTTCCTGGACGGCACCTGGAACGATCTGAGAATGAAGAACCGCACCAATGTCTCGCGCCTGGCGCAGGCGGTGCTGCCTGAAAGTGGCGCTGGCGTTCGACAGGTTGTGTTCTACGACGAAGGCGTTGGTGTCTCGGCCGGCGTCGGCAAGGTCGCTGATTTCGCCACCAAGACGCTCGGCGGCGCGCTTGGCAAGGGCCTCGATCGCAAGGTGGAGGCTGCCTATCGCTTCCTGGTCCTGAACTACGAGCCGGGTGACGATATCTATATCTTCGGCTTCAGCCGCGGCGCGTTTACCGCCCGAAGCACGTGCGGCCTGATCCGCAAGATCGGCATTCTCAAGCGCGAATGTTTCGATGTCTGCCCACAAGCCTTCGAACTCTACGCCGACAGAACCCAGAACCGCCGCAGCCCGGCGACGGTGCAGTTCCGCGCTCGCTACGGTCACGACGTGGTCTCCGGCGAGGAAGACTATGCCCAGTATCTGGACCCTGTCGCGCTGCAGGCGCTGGCGGCGGCCAAGGCGCCGCCAGCCTCGCCCGTGGCGACATCCACCCTGGAAGAGTTGTTTCAGCACCGCGACACAGCCCAGACCCGAAAACTGCAGATTACCGCCAGGAGCGCAGGGTCAAATGGCGCGGACCGGACGCTGCACACCTATCGACTGATGTATGTGGGCCTGTGGGACACCGTGGCGTCCATGGGGCTGCCCGAGCGTCTGGGGCTGTTTGCCGATGCGGCCAATTCGAAATACCGCTTTCACGACACCGAGGCCTCGTCGCTGATTTCCAGCCTGAGGCATGCGGTGTCGATCGACGAGAATCGCAAGGTTTTCTCGTCGACCCCGGTCTCCAACATCGACGTGCTGAACCACGAGTGGGCGGCGGCGCGAGGTTTTTCGGTGGGCGATGCGGCGCAGAACCTTGAACCTGACCAGCCTCTGACGCCCGGCCCGGCCTATGTGCCGTATCGCTTCCGGCCCTACCAGCAGCGCTGGTTCCCCGGCGACCATGGCGCGGTCGGGGGCGGCAACCCGGTGTTGGGCCTCTCCAGCCACACCCTGCGCTGGATAGCCGAGGGTGCCGCCTGGGCGGGCCTGGAGTTCAACTGGACGGGCAGCCAGCTGGAAGACGCCCGGACCAGCGTCAATCCGCTGGTCGACTGGCCGGAACGCCGCAAGAAGAACCTGCTGGGGAATCTGGGCGGCTACAGCAATCGCAGCGGGCCGACGCATATCCGCGAACTGGGCGACACCGCCTACGAGCGCTATTGCCGCGCCCCGCAGGAAATCCCCGCCAACGCCCGGCTGATGGCGGGCCAGCCTGGCCCCAGGCCGCGACTTCCGCCGCCGCCGACCTATCCGGCCAACCTGCCCATGGCCTGAGGGCGCACAACACGAAAACGCCCCGGCCTTTCGACCGGGGCGTCCTTGTTTCCGGTTCCTGAAACCAGCCTTAGCTGTCCAGGAAGCTTCGCAGCTTGCGCGACCGCGACGGGTGCTTGAGCTTGCGCAGCGCCTTGGCCTCGATCTGCCGGATGCGTTCGCGGGTGACCGAGAACTGCTGGCCGACTTCTTCCAGGGTATGGTCGGTGTTCATGCCGATGCCAAAACGCATCCGCAGAACCCGTTCTTCCCGCGGGGTCAACGACGCGAGCACTCGCGTCGTTGTTTCGCGAAGATTGCTCTGGATGGCCGCGTCGATGGGCAGGATAGCGTTCTTGTCTTCGATGAAGTCGCCCAGGCGGCTGTCTCCCGCCACGCCGATCGGCGCTCCGAGGCTGCTGGGCTCCTTGGCGATCTTCAGCACCTTGCGGACCTTTTCCAGCGGCATGGCCAGCTTTTCGGCCAGCTCCTCCGGCGTCGGCTCGCGGCCGATCTCGTGCAGCATCTGGCGCGAGGTGCGGACAATCTTGTTGATCGTCTCGATCATATGGACCGGGATGCGGATCGTGCGCGCCTGGTCGGCGATGGAGCGGGTGATCGCCTGGCGGATCCACCAGGTGGCATAGGTCGAGAACTTGTAGCCCCGGCGGTACTCGAACTTATCGACCGCCTTCATCAGGCCGAT
>JANOSS010000168.1:0-9981 GCA_031415995.1 Caulobacter sp.
GGACATCGCCCCCACCGCCACCAGCCTGCCGATCATCAGCTATCGCAATATCGGCGATTCCAAGATGAAGGGCGTCGAGCTGACGGCCTCGGGCAAGGTCGAAGGCGGCTATCACTGGTCCGCCGACTACACCTGGACCGATGTCGAAGACCAGCCCCTGGCCGGCTACTCGCCTGCGCGCCGCAGCGCGGCGTTCGAGCGCACCACGCCGGCCTATCGCGGCAATGTCGCCTTGGGTTGGGAAAACGCCACCTGGGCGGCTGACGGCTATGTCCGTTATGTCGGGGGCTTCGACGCCTACAACGCGTCTTCGGCTCTGGTTCCTGTCGAGGGCTATGCCTCGGTCGGCGGTCGCGTGGCCTACCAGTTCGAGCAAGGCTTCACGGCGGCGCTCAGCGGTCAGAACCTGATCGAGAAGAGCCAACGTCAGACGGCCGGCCTGGAAGCCGAACGTCGCGCCTACCTGACCCTGACCAAGAGCTGGTAATCCTAGCCTAACGCTGGAGAGCGAGGGGCCCCGCTGCAAGGTGGGGCCCTTTTCCGTTGTGGCTCAGGCGTCATCGCCGGCCTCGACCACACCGCGCATGTGGCCCAGCCAGTCGGGCTCGCCCGCCGCCACCCGCACGAAGGCCTCGGCCAGCTCCTGGGTCGCTTCGCCAAGATTGTAGCGGTTGTCGCTAAATCGCAGCAGGACGCTCTCGACATAGCGGTCGAGAAGGACACGGTCTTCGCCGGTGAGGTTGTTGCGCATGGCGACAGGCTAAGCCCGTTGGGGCCGAAGCGCCATGGCTGACGTGGCCCGGCGGCGATTCACAAATGGCGCGGCCGCGCTGAAACGAAAAGGGCCCGGCGTTGCCGCCGGGCCCTCTCCTGTCTCAGCGATGGAAGAGGCTTACGCCGCCGCCTTCGTCTTGACGCCGAAGCGGCTGTAGAAGGTTTCGCCCTTCTCGGCCATTTCGCGCAGCAGCTTGGGCGGCGTGAACCGCGTGCCGAACTTCTGGGCCAGAGCGTCGCAGCCCTCGACGAAGGTTTTCAGGCCAATACCGTCGATCATGCTGACGGGACCGCCGGTCCAGGGCGCGAAGCCCCAGCCGAGGATCGCGCCGACATCGGCTTCGCGCGGATCGACGATGACGCCTTCCTCGAAGCAGCGGGCGGCTTCGACAGCCTGACGATAGAGAAGCCGCGTGCGGATCTCCTCGATCAGGGCCTTGTCGGCGTCTGCGGTGGTCACCGGCATCAGCTCGGCCAGACCCGGCCAGATGCGCTTGGCACCGCTTTCCGGATAGTCATAGAAGCCCTTGCCGTTCTTGCGGCCCAGGCGGCCCAGCTCGACGACCATCTTTTCGAGGACCGGCGCGAAGGGACGCTCCTCGTACTTGTCGCCGAGGTCCTTCTTGGTCTGCTCGCCGATCTTGTAGGAGAGGTCGAGCGCGACGTCGTCGTTCATCTCCAGCGGACCGCGCGGCATGCCGGTGGCGCGGCCGACATTGTCGATGATGGCCGGGGCGATGCCCTCGGCCATCATCTCCAGGCCTTCCTGCACGAAGGTGCCGAAGCAGCGCGACGTGTAGAAACCACGGCTGTCATTGACGACGATCGGGGTCTTCTTGATCTTCAGGACATAGTCGATCGACTTGGCCAGGGCTTCCTGCGAGGTCGCCTCGCCCATGATGATCTCGACCAGGCCCATCTTGTCGACCGGCGAGAAGAAGTGGATGCCGATGAACGAGGCGGGACGCACCGAGGCCTTCGACAGGCCGGTGATCGGCAGGGTCGAGGTGTTGGAGCCGAAGATGGCAGTGTCGGCCAGCTGGGCTTCGGCCTTCTTGGTGACCTCGGCCTTCACTTCGCGGTTTTCGAACACCGCCTCCACGACCAGGTCCGAACCCTTGACCAGCTCATAATCGGTGGTGGCGGTGATCAGGGCGAGGATCTTTTCGCCCTTCTCGGCGGTCATTTTTCCGCGCGAGACGGCCTTCTTGACCAGGGCTTCGGCATAGCCCTTGCCCTTGTCGGCGGCTTCCTGAGTCTGGTCGATCAGCACGCTTTCGATGCCGGCCATGGCCTGCACATAGGCGATGCCCGCGCCCATCATGCCGGCGCCCAGAACGGCGACCTTCTTGACGTCATAGTGCGGCACGCCGGCCGGGCGGCCCGAACCCTTGCCCAGCTCCTGGAGGGACAGGAACAGGGTGCGGATCATGCCCTTGGCCTGGGGCGTCATCATGGTCTTGAGGAAGTAGCGGGTCTCGATCCGCAAAGCGGCGTCGAACGGCACCTGGGTGCCCTCATAGACCGCCTTCATGATGTTCAGCTGGGCCGGGTAGTTGCCATAGGTGCTTTTGCGCAGCATGGCGTTGCCCATCACGAACACCTGGCTGCCGCCGGGGCTGTAGGGGCCGCCGCCGGGCAGCTTGAAGTCCTTCTTGTCCCACGGCGCGACCGGATCGCCCTTGGTCTTGACCCAGGTCTTGGCGGCCTCGACCACCTGATCGGCGGCCACGACCTCATGCACGACCTTGGCGGCCAGCGCCTCGGCCGGCTTCATCGACTTGCCTTCCAGCAGGTAGGGCGCAGCGTTCATCACGCCCATCAGGCGCGGCAGGCGCTGGGTGCCGCCGGCGCCCGGCAGCAGGCCGACCTTGGCTTCCGGCAGGGCCAGCTGGATCTTCGGGTTGTCGGCCACGACGCGATAGTGGCAGGCCAGGGCGATCTCGAGCCCGCCACCCATGGCCAGGCCGTTGATGGCTGCAGCCACCGGCTTGCCGCAGGTTTCCAGGGCGCGGAACGCCTTGTTGAGCGCAAACCCGGCCTCGAAGGCGGCCTTCAGGCCCTCTTCGCCCGCGCCGCCGCCGCCCCCTAGTGAATTGGGGCCGCCGGAGCCGCCCAGTTCGCCTAGGTCAGCGCCGGCGCAGAAGCCGCTCGTCTTGCCCGAGGTGATGACCGCGCCCTTGATGTTGGCGTCGCTCTTGATGGTCTCGACGACGTCGCCGATTTCCTTGATCACCGAAGCGGTCAGGGTGTTCATCGTCCGGCCGGGCACGTCGAAGGTGACCAGGGCCACGCCGTCGGAATCGACCTCGATCTTGAAGTTTTCCATGGTGTTAGTTCCTTGAGGTCGGTGCTTAGACGCGTTCGATGACGGTGGCGGTGCCCATGCCGGCACCGACGCACAGGGTGATCAGGGCGGTCTCCTTGTCGGAGCGCTCCAGCTCGTCGAGCATGGTGCCCAGGATCATCGCGCCGGTCGCGCCCAGGGGGTGGCCCATGGCGATGGCGCCGCCGTTCACGTTCATCTTGTCGTGTGAGATGTTCAGCGCCTGCATCATGCGCAGGACGACGGCGGCGAAGGCTTCGTTCAGCTCATAGAGGTCGATGTCATTGACCTCCATCTTCAGCTTCTTCAGCAGCTTCTCGGTGACCAGCGAAGGGCCGGTCAGCATGATCGAGGGTTCGCTGCCGATCGAGGCGGCGCCCTTGATGCGGCCACGAGCCTTCAGGCCCAGGGCCTCGCCCATTTCCTTGGTGCCGATCAGCACGCCGGCGGCGCCGTCGACGATGCCCGAGCTGTTGCCGGCGTGGTGGACGTGGTTGATCTTTTCCACCTGCGGATAGCGCTGGGTGACCACGGCGTCGAAGGCCATCTCGCCCATGCCCGTGAACGAGGCGTTCAGCGAGGCCAGGGTCTGCATGGTGGTGGAGCCGCGCACGGTCTCGTCATGATCCAGGATGGTGATGCCCAGCTGGTCCTTGACGCCGATTACCGACTTGCGGAAACGGCCGTCCGCCCACGAGGCGGCGGCGCGGCGCTGGCTCTCGACGGCATAGGCGTCGACGTCGTCGCGGCTGAAGCCGTACAGCGAGGCGATCAGGTCGGCCGAGACGCCCTGCGGGGCGAAATAGGTCTTGAAGGCTGAGGACGGGTCGGTCGGCCAGGCGCCGCCGTCGCTGCCCATGGGCACGCGGCTCATGCTCTCGACGCCGCCGCCGATGGCCAGCTGGGCCTCGCCAGAGGCGACCTTGGCGGCGGCCATGTTCACGGCTTCCAGGCCCGAGGCGCAGAAGCGGTTGATCTGCACGCCGGCCACGCTCTCGGCATAGTCGGCGGTCAGCACGGCGGTGCGGGCGATGTCGCTGCCTTGTTCGCCCACCGGGGCGACGCAGCCGAGCACGACGTCGTCGACATAGGATGTATCGAGGTTGTTGCGGTCACGGAGGGCTTCCAGGACCTGGGTGGCCAGGGACAGCGAGGTGATCTCGTGCAGAGATCCGTCCTTCTTGCCCTTGCCGCGCGGGGTGCGCACGGCGTCAAAGATGTAAGCGTCGGCCATTTGATGGCTCCTTCCTGCGTCGTCTAAACGGGGTGTGGGGTAAGCGCCGGCTCGACCCGCACATCCGTGCGAACCGAATTGGCGATGAAACAGGTGTGGTGGGCGGCCTCGTGCAGGGCCGTCTCCTCGGCCTCGCTGGGCGGCGCGCCCTCGTAGGTGATCGTGGGGCGCAGGGTGACCGTGCTGACCCACATCGCGCCGTGATCGTTTTTGGTCATCAGGCCTTCGGCCGTATCGGCATAGGCGGTGATGTGGAATCCGGCCCGCCGGGCTAGGTCCAGGAAGGTGAGCATGTGGCAGGCCGACAGGGCCGCGACGAACATCTCTTCGGGATCGACGCCGGCCGGATCCGACCAGGGCAGGGGCACCACCGAGGGCGAGGCCGAGCCGGTCGTGGTCACGCCGCCGTCGAACGACAGCGTGTGGGCGCGGCTGTACCGGCCCTTGGGAAAGTCCGCGCCGGGCTCGAGGGTCCAGGAGATGGTCGCGGTGTGGGCCGACATTATTTCCAGGCCCCGATGGGCGACTTGGCGATCTGGGCGCATTGCAAACCCCGCGTCGCCTTGGCGCTGTAGGTGACCCGATAGCCAAACTCCGGTGCCGGCAGGGTGCAGGGTGTGAAGCCCGAGGTCGTGACCTCCAGCGCCCAGGTCGCGATCTTCGAGCGCAGCAGGTTGTTGCAGACATCGGCGCCGGGCGTCAGGGGCAACTTGAACGCGCCCGGCTGCGGGCGCTTGCCCACCAGCTGACCGGCGAAGGTCAGGGGCCGGCGGCCGGCTCGATCGGCGCGCACGCAGACGACCGACGCGCGGGCGTCCGGAGCCGGCTTCGGCGCGGTTGTCGCGGCCTGGGCCATCAGGGCGAGCGTGAGGATCACAGCGTCCTCGCGATCAGGATCTTCATCACCTCATTGGTGCCGCCATAGATCCGCTGGACGCGGCTGTCGCGGTACATGCGGGCGATCGGATACTCGTTCATGAAGCCATAGCCGCCGAACAGCTGCAGGCAGCGGTCGACGATCTTGTTCTCCAGGTCGCTGACCCAGTACTTGGCCATAGAGGCAGTCGAGGCGTCCAGCTTGCCGGCCAGATGCTGCTCGATGCAGTGATTGATGAAGATGCGGGCGACGGTCGCCTCGGTCTTGCATTCGGCCAGCACGAACTGGGTGTTCTGGAAATCAAGGATCGCCTTGCCGAAGGCCTTGCGCTCCTTGACATAGGCGATGGTCAGCTCCAGCGCCCGCTCGATGGTGGCCATGCCCTGAACGCCGATGTTCAGGCGCTCCTGCGGCAGCTGGCCCATCAACTGGAAGAAGCCCTGGCCCTCGTCCGTGCCCAGCAGGTTCTCGGTCGGAACCTTGACGTCGTTGAAGAACAGTTCCGACGTGTCCTGGGCTTCCTGGCCCAGCTTGTCGAGGTTGCGGCCGCGCTCGAAGCCTTCTGCGCCGTCGGTCTCGACCATGAGCAGCGAGGTGCCGCGCGCGCCGGCGGCGGCGTCGGTCTTGGCGACCACGATGATCAGATTGGCGGTCTGACCGTTGGTGATGAAGGTCTTGGAGCCATTGATGACGTACTGGTTGCCGACCTTCTTGGCGGTGGTCTTGATGCCCTGAAGGTCCGACCCAGCGCCCGGCTCGGTCATGGCGATCGCGCCGACCAGTTCGCCGGTGGCCATTCTGGGCAGCCAGCGGCGCTTCTGCTCCTCGGTCCCGTAGTGGACGAGATAGGGCATGATGATGGCGTTGTGCAGGCTGATGCCGAAGCCATCCACGCCCTTGAGGCCCAGCTGTTCCATCAGCACGACCTCGTGGCGATAGTCGCCGCCGGCCCCGCCGTATTCCTCTGGCACGGAGAGGCCCAGCAAACCGGCCTCCCCCGCCTTGGTCCACATGTCGCGATCGACGCAGTGGTTCTTGCGCCACTGGGCGACCGTCGTTTCAGGCGCGTGCTCGTCGAAGAACTTGCCGACCGCGTCGTCAAAGATCGCGATGTCTTCCTCAGCCATGAAAGCCGGTTTTGCGACGTCGAGCACGCTCATGATCAGAAAGCCTCCGCAGGCAGCGCCATCAGGGTCGCCGAGCCGGTTTTGAGTTTGGTCAGATGCGCCCCAGCGTCAGGCAAGATGCGTTCGATGAAATACTGCGCCGTGACGACCTTGGTTGAATAGAACGGATCGGACGAGCCGGCTGCGATCTTGGCCTGGGCCGCCTTGACCTGCAGGGCCCACATATAGGCAAGGCCCGTCAGGCCGAAGAGGTGCATGTAATCGGTCGAGGCCGCGCCGGCGTTGTCGGGGTTCTGCAAGCCGTTCTGCATCAGCCACATG
The DNA here is from genome assembly GCA_031415995.1 of Caulobacter sp. Taxonomy (GTDB): domain Bacteria; phylum Pseudomonadota; class Alphaproteobacteria; order Caulobacterales; family Caulobacteraceae; genus Caulobacter. The sequence continues at coordinate 6,660 of JANOSS010000168.1, forward strand.
GTGCCGTCCTGCATCTGGGCCTTCACCTCGGCCAGGGCGGTGATGAAGGGCTTGAGGCCTTCGTCGGTGTCGTTCTCGCCGATGAACTGGTCGATTTCCTGGAAGAAGGTCATCACCGCGCGGCCGCCCTTCGAGGCCAGCTTGCGGCCCACCAGGTCCAGGGCCTGCACGCCATTGGTGCCTTCATAGATCAGGGCGATGCGGCAATCGCGCATGAACTGGCTGACCGGGAAGTGCTCGGTGAAGCCGCTGCCGCCATGCACCTGCACCGCGTCCGAACAGATCTTGAAGCCCTTGTCGGTCAGATAGCCTTTCAGCACGGGCGTCATCAGACCCATATAGTCCTCGGCCTTTTCCCGGATCTTCTCGTCCGGGTGGCCGTGCGCCAGGTCGCCATGCAGGGCGGTCCAGAACAGGAAGGCGCGGCCGCCTTCGATCAGGGCCTTGCTCTCCAGCAGCATGCGACGCACGTCTGGATGGACGATGACCGGATCGGCCGGACCGTCGGCGTTCTTGGGGCCGGTCAGCGAGCGGCCCTGCAGGCGATCCTTGGCGAAGGCGGCGGCGGCCTGATAGGCGGCCTCGCCCTGGGCGACGCCCTGCATGCCGACGCCCAGGCGGGCCTCGTTCATCATCACGAACATGATCCTGAGGCCGGCGTTTTCGCCGCCGATCAGCCAGCCCTTGGCGTCTTCATATTGCATGACGCAGGTGGCGTTGCCGTGGATGCCCATCTTCTCTTCAAGGCCCACGCACTTGGCGCCGACATTGCGCTCGCCCACCGAGCCGTCTTCCTTGGGCAGGAACTTGGGGACGATGAAGAGCGAGATGCCCTTGACGCCGGCCGGAGCGCCCTCGATGCGGGCCAGGACCAGGTGGACGATGTTGTCGGCCATGTCGTGCTCGCCGGCGCTGATCCAGATTTTCTGGCCGGTGATGCGATACGTGCCGTCAGCTTGCGGAACCGCCTTGGTGCGCAGCAGGCCCAGATCGGTGCCGCAGTGCGGCTCGGTCAGATTCATGGTGCCGGTCCATTCGCCGGTCACCATCTTGGGCAGGTAGAGTTCCTTTTGTGCGTCGGTGCCGCCGGTGTGGATGGCCGAATAGGCACCGTGGGCCAGGCCCGGATACATCGAGAAGGCCATGTTGGCCGAGCTCGACATCTCGCTGAACGCCAGGTTCACCACATGCGGCAGGCCCTGGCCGCCATAGGCGGGATCGGAGCCCAGACCCGTCCAGCCGCCTTCGCACAGCAGCTTGTAGGCTTCCTTGAAGCCCGGTGGGGTGGTGACTTCGTTGGTGTCCTTGTCCAGCACGCAGCCGTGCTTGTCGCCCACGGCGTTCAGCGGGGCCAGCACCTCGCCGGTGAACTGGGCCGCGGCTTCCAGGATCTGTTCGACGGTGTCGAACGAGGCGTCGGCGAAGGCCGGCAGTTGGCCGTGCTGATCGATGTTCAGCATGTCGCGCAGGATGAAGACGTGATCGCGAACGGGCGCCTGGTAGGTCATGGAAGGTCCTGGACTATGAGAGTGTAGAAAGAGGGTCAGGCTTACTTGCCCAAGGCGGCGTCCGCGTGACCGTCCAGCCGGGCGCGCAGCACCTGGTCGTAGTCGGCGGCGCGGGGCAGCAGGTCTGGGCGGATCTCGGCCAGGCGCTGCTCAAGGCGGGCGCAAGCCTGGTGCAGTTCGATCAGGGCGCCGTCGATGTCTTCGCGCTGCTGCTCCAGCGCCGTGGCGCGTTCACGGAACTTCTTCAGCGACCGGGCCATCTGGGCCGCGCCGTCGTCGTTCTCGTCATACAGGTCCAGCAGTTCGCGGATTTCCGACAGCGACAGGCCCACGCGCTTGCCGCGCAGGATCAACTGCAGGCGGACGCGGTCCTTGTGGGAGTAGACGCGGTTGAGGCCTTCGCGGGCCGGATTGAGCAGGCCCTTGTCCTCATAGAAGCGCAGGGCGCGAGGCGTGGCTTTGAATTCGTTGCAGAGATTGCGGATCGTGAACGTCCGCTCGGGACGACGCAGGTCGGCCAACATAGAAACCTCCCAAGAGGAAAGGCCCAGCTACGCGGCGGGGCCGCTTTGTTATCGTTGATCACCCTATTCCGGGTTTCCGTTGACGTCAACGTTTACGTAAACGTCAACTTTAGGACATCTGAATAGGTTTACTTTCCTAGCCTCGCGGCTTATTTTCCTGCCGCCACGGCCACGCTGGAGCTCGCGACATGACGGCGCTTTCGCACACCGAAATCTGGACCGCGATTGACGCGCTCGCAAAGCGTTTCGACATGAGCCCCTCGGCCATGGCCAAGATGGCGGGCCTGGACCCCACCAGCTTCAACCGCTCCAAGCGCACCTCATCCGACGCCGAGGCGCGCCCGCGCTGGCCGTCGACCGAGAGCCTGGCCAAGGTGCTGGAGGCCACGGGTGTGGGCTTTTCTGAATTCGCCGCCCTGACTGAAACGGCCAAGCGCCCGCAGGCGCGGGGCGTGCCGCTGCTGGGCTTGGCCCAGGCGGGGTCGGACGGTTTCTTCGACGATGCGGGCTTTCCCGTCGGCGAAGGCTGGGACGAGATCGCCTTTCCCGGCCTGCAGGAAGACGGCGTCTATGCGCTGGAGATTTCCGGGGACTCGATGGTCCCGGTGTTTCGCGACGGCGACCGCATCCTGGTCTCGCCCTCGATCGAGCCACGCCGGGGCGACCGGGTGGTGGTCAAGACCAACGACGGCGAGGTGATGGCCAAGGAGCTGTCGCGGGTCACGGCCCGGACGATCGAGCTGACCTCGCTGAACCGCGACTATGGCGACCGCGTGCTGGAGCGTGGCGATGTGGCCTGGATCGCGCGGATACTTTGGGCCAGCCAGTAGTTGGGGGCCAGCCAGTAGCCGTTAGGTGCGCGGGCAGGTGCCGTGCTGGCCGTTGATATAGGCCAGCAGATCGCCTTCCCAGGGCGCGTCGCAGGACACGTCGACCCGGTAGGAGTTCCAGGTGTCGTTGTGCGCGGCTTCCACATGGGCGGCGGGGAATTTGCTTGTCAGGTCACCGAGCAGAGAATCGAATTCCGAACGGTCTGAGGGGCGAAGGGTGAACGAAGCCATTGGACTAACCTTGGGGTTCTGATCCTGAAACCTTACGCCCACAAATGCGGACATTCCCTTAACCCGCAATTCAGGGTTCGTTCACCTTACGGGTCACGGTGTCGCAGGCACGGGGACTCACCCAGCGCGGGTAAGCGGGGCCTTAGATGCTCCCCCACTGGGGGAGCTGTCGCGGAGCGACTGAGGGTGCTAGCTGGACATAGGCCGCGCTGGCCCCCTCCGGGCCTGC
>JANOSS010000169.1:0-16880 GCA_031415995.1 Caulobacter sp.
CGGCGTCGATGTTTTTGACCCCAGGGCGGACCCCCGACGCGCGCGTCGCAGGTCCGAGAATATGACAATGTCGATGCAGATCGTTGAAAAGTCGGGCGAAGGCCTTAGCCGCGTTTATGGAGTGACCGTGCCGGCCGCCGAGCTGGCCACGCGTCTTGAAGCGCGGATCGCCGAAGTAGCGCCGCAGATGAACGTCAAGGGCTTCCGCCCCGGCAAGGTTCCCGCCGCTCACGTGCGCCGTCTGTACGGCAAGGCCCTGATGAGTGAAGTCGTCGAGCAGGCGCTCAACGAGACCACCCAGAAGGTTCTGGACGACAACAAGCTGCGTCCCGCCGGTCAGCCCGAGCTGAAGCCGTCTTCGGACATGGAAAAGGTTGTCGCCGGTGGCGAAGACCTGGCGTTCGACGTGGCCATCGAGATCATGCCGGACTTCGAGCCGATCGATCCCGCCAGCATCGAACTGGTCAAGCCGGTCTACAAGGTCGCCGACGCCGAGGTCGACGAGGCCCTGGCCGAACTGGCCAAGCAGGCCCGCACCTACGAGCCCCGCAAGGGCAAGAGCCTGAAGTCCAAGGACGGCGACCAGTTGCTGATCGACTTCGTCGGCACGGTTGACGGCGTCGAGTTCGCCGGCGGCAAGGCCGAAGGCGCTGAGCTGGTTCTCGGCTCGGGTCAGTTCATCCCGGGTTTTGAAGAGCAGCTGGTCGGCGCCAAGCCGGGCGACGAACTGGTCGTGAAGGTCACCTTCCCGGAAGACTATCAGGCCAAGGATCTGGCCGGTAAGGCCGCTGAATTCGCCACCAAGGTGACCGAAGTCCGCGCGCCGGTCGACGCCGAAGCCGATGACGAACTGGCCAAGCGCCTTGGCCTGTCCGACCTGGCCGCTCTGAAAGAGCTGCTGAAGTCGAACCTGTCGGGCCGCTACGACAACTCCTCGCGCTTCAAGCTGAAGCGCGCCCTGCTGGACGTGCTGGACACCAAGCACGAGTTCGACCTGCCGCCGCGCATGGTCGACGCCGAGTTTGCCGGCATCTGGCAGCAGGTTCAGGCCGACAAGACCCAGGGCGGCCTGCCGCCGGAAGACGCCGACAAGACCGAAGACCAGCTGAAGGACGAGTACCGCAAGATCGCCGAGCGCCGCGTGCGTCTGGGTCTGGTGCTGGCCGAAATCGGCCGCAAGAACGATGTGGTCGTCACCGATCAGGAACTGACCGACGCCATCATGCGCGAAGCCCGTCAATATGGCGCGCAAGCCCAGCAGGTGTTCGACATGTACCGCCAGCGCACCGACCTGCAGGCCGCTCTGCGCGCCCCGATCTATGAGGACAAGGTCGTCGACCTGATCTTCGGCAAGGCCAAGATCGAGGAAAAGGAAGTTTCCAAGGAAGAGCTCCTGGAAGAAGACGATCTGCCGGAAGGCTACGGCGGCTAAGGCCTCCGCCGCACGACAAGACAGGGCGCGGCTCGCAAGGGCCGCGCCTTTTTCTTTGGCCCAAGCTTTGCGCCCGCGCCTTGCAACCTGTTAAGCGCCACGCGATATGCGTTGGCGACGCCGCGCGAGGTGTGTGATTCGCGCGGCCCCAAAACGCGAAAAAGGGCGAACCCTATGTACGATCCGGTTGCAACGGCGATGAACCTCGTGCCGATGGTGGTCGAACAGACCAGCCGCGGCGAGCGCGCGTTCGATATCTTCTCGCGCCTGCTCAAGGAGCGGATCATCTTCCTGACCGGCCCCGTCGAAGACGGCATGGCCAGCCTGATCTGCGCGCAGCTTCTCTTCCTGGAGTCCGAGAACCCCAAGAAGGAAATCGCCATGTACATCAACTCGCCGGGCGGCGTGGTGACGGCGGGTCTCGCGATCTATGACACCATGCAATACATCAAGAGCCCGGTTTCGACCGTGTGCATGGGCATGGCGGCCTCGATGGGCAGCCTGCTGCTCTGCGCCGGCGCCGCAGGCCAGCGCATCTCGCTGCCGAACTCGCGGATCATGGTTCACCAGCCGTCGGGCGGATTCCGGGGCCAGGCTTCGGATATCGAGCGCCACGCCGAGGACATCATCAAGACCAAGCGCCGTCTGAACGAAATCTACGTCAAGCACTGCGGCCGGACCTATGAAGAGGTCGAGCGCACCCTCGATCGCGACCACTTCATGAGCGCTGAGGAAGCCAAGGCCTGGGGCCTGATCGATCACATCAACGAAACGCGCGACGAGACCGACGCCAAGGTCTAGAGCGTTTTCCGATAAGCGTGAAACGGTTATCGGATCGAAAAACGCTCTAAACTTTTGATTTAGAGCCCTTTTCGTCCGACCCTGATGAAACCATCAGGTCGGAAAGGGCTCTAGGCCTCGCTACTAGCGAACCTGATCAAGCCGCCGGCCGCAAGGTCGGCGGCTTTTGCATGCCGGCTTAAAGCGGCTTGCCCCGGAAGATGCGGTAGCCGCGCTCATCGGCGATGGCCAGCATTTCGATATCGCCCGACGTGTCGCCATAGGCTGCCGTGAGGCGAACGTCCTCGCCGAAGGCTTCTTTCAGGCGGACGACCTTTTCCTTGGCGCGACAGTTTGGACCCGCCAGGACGCCAAGGGCGCGGTCTTCGTGGTCAAAGGCGAGGCGGGTGCCGATCAGCAGGTCGGCGCCCAGACCGCGCGCGAACGGCGCGACAGTGATGTCGGGTGATGCGGTGACGATGACCATGCGCGCGCCCTTGGCGCGCCAGCGGCGCCACACGGCCAGGGCGTCGGGACGAAAGAGGGAAGGGGCGTGCAGTTCCGCGAACGTCCGCGCATCGGCTTCGATCTCGGCCTGGGTTGCGCCTTTCAGGAATTCGCGCACCGCCGCAGCCTTCAGCTTGCCGCGATTGCGGTTGAAAACGTAGCGCACAAGGGCGGGGGAGAGCCGCAACACGCCCGCCGTCCAGCGCGCCGGACCCGCCCGCCATTTCAGGAAGGCATTGAAGCTGTCGCGGACGGTCAGCGTGCCGTCAAAGTCGAAAGCCACAAGCGCCGGCGCATCGGTCATGTCGCCTGTCATCGGCATCGAGGCCGTCAGGCCTTTGGCCATTAGAGAGCGCTTCGCCATTCTTCTCCGCACGCATTGGGCGCGCCCTGTTAAACTAGCGGCTGTTCGATCACGATTCCCCGCACCGGCTCTAAGCCTTCCACATCTATGGAAGGGTCAAGGTCCGGGAGCGGTTGCGCCGTTGGCCATCGACCCCATTTTAGACCGGAAGTTCATTACACGACACGGTGCATTCTCTGGTCAGGCGCTGGAAAAAAGCGCCAAGGCTTGTGAACTGCGGCCGGATCGGGGAATGTCAAGGATTAGACAACTCCCGGCATGTAAGCTGTCCCTTCGGTGACGGCATGTGAGCCAGGAGCGGGCGTCACGGCCGTAGCCGCCGCCGCCATAGCGTGAGAAGCGACCATGACGAAAGCCGCGAGCGGCGATACCAAGAGCACCCTGTACTGTTCTTTCTGCGGAAAGAGCCAGCATGAGGTGCGAAAGCTCATCGCGGGACCGACGGTGTTCATTTGTGATGAATGCGTCGAGCTCTGCATGGACATCATTCGCGAAGAGCACAAGATTGCTTTCGTGAAGTCGAAGGATGGCGTCCCGACGCCACGTGAAATCTGTGAGGTCCTGGACGATTACGTGATCGGCCAAGATCACGCCAAGAAGGTGCTCGCTGTCGCGGTGCACAATCACTACAAGCGCCTCAACCACGCGTCGAAGAACAACGACGTGGAACTGGCCAAATCCAACATCCTGCTGGTCGGTCCGACCGGCACTGGCAAGACGCTTCTGGCCCAGACCCTGGCCCGAATCATCGACGTGCCCTTCACGATGGCGGACGCCACCACCCTGACCGAAGCCGGTTATGTGGGTGAGGACGTCGAAAATATCGTGCTCAAGCTACTGCAGGCCGCCGACTACAATGTCGAACGGGCGCAGCGGGGCATCGTCTATATCGACGAAATCGACAAGATCAGCCGCAAGTCCGACAATCCATCGATCACCCGCGACGTGTCGGGTGAAGGCGTGCAGCAGGCCCTGTTGAAGATCATGGAAGGCACTGTCGCCTCCGTGCCGCCGCAGGGTGGGCGCAAGCATCCCCAGCAGGAGTTCCTGCAGGTCGACACCACAAACATCCTGTTCATCTGCGGCGGTGCGTTTGCGGGTCTGGAGCGCATCATCTCGGCGCGCGGCCAGGGCAAGTCGATCGGCTTCGGCGCCAAGGTTGCTGATCCGGAAGAACGTCGCACGGGCGAAATCCTGCGCAACGTCGAGCCGGACGACCTGCAACGCTTCGGTCTGATCCCTGAATTCATCGGTCGTCTGCCGGTGATCGCGACCCTGGAGGACCTCGACGAGGCCGCCCTGGTCAAGATCCTGACCGAGCCGAAGAACGCCTTCGTCAAGCAGTACCAGCGCCTGTTCGAGATGGAGAACATCGGCCTGACCTTCACCGAGGACGCCCTGCGCGGGATTGCGACCAAGGCCATCGCCCGCAAGACCGGCGCGCGTGGTCTGCGTTCGATCATGGAAGGCATCCTTCTGGAGACCATGTTCGAGCTGCCCAACTACGAGGGCGTCGAGGAAGTGGTGGTCAATGCCGAGGTCGTCGAAGGACGGGCTCAGCCGCTGCTGATCTATGCCGAAAAGAAGGGTGGCGCCGCGTCGGCCTGACGCGAATAGCCATTCCGAAGATCAAGGCGCGCTCCTCGGGGCGCGCCTTTTTCATCTCGGCTGAGCTCTGGCGCTTGGATCTTCGTCGTCTGATGCGGCCATGCCACAGACGCTTAGGGTCGCCGGTGTCTCACTCAAGCCGTAAGTTTGAAACGAAATTGCGTGACAGTGCGCTTTGAGGGCATATCCCCTTCAGCTTGGCCACTTATGCGCGACCAGTCGCCGCTATCAGGCGACTCAGCTTGAACGCGGTAGCGAAACGTCCACATAAATAAGGACCATTCCGTCCAGTCCCGGACGGACGGGCCGATCGACTCAGGCGCATCGTCTGATGGAACGGCGGTTCGCATGGCCGAGCGCGAACGCCGCGACGGCCGGGAGTAAGAGCATTATGTCTGAACTTCGTACGCTTCCAGTCTTGCCGCTGCGGGACATCGTGGTTTTCCCGCATATGGTCGTGCCGCTTTTCGTGGGCCGCGACAAATCCGTGCGCGCCCTCGAAGAGGTGATGCGCGGTGACAAGCAGATCCTGCTGGTGACCCAGAAGAACTCGGCTGACGATGATCCGTCGCCGGGCGACATCTATGATGTCGGCGTTCTGGCCACCGTTCTTCAATTGCTCAAGCTGCCCGACGGCACCGTAAAGGTGCTGGTCGAGGGCAAGGGCCGCGCCGCCGTGGTCAAGTTTACCGATCAGGAGTCCTTCTATGAGGCCCAGATCGGTGAAGTGAGCGAGGACGAGGGCGTCGGTCCCGAGGCCGAGGCGCTGTCGCGCGCCGTGGTCGAGCAGTTCGAGAACTACGTCAAACTCAACAAGAAGGTGCCGCCGGAAGCCCTGGCCTCGATCCCCCAGATCGCCGAGCCGGGCAAACTCGCCGACAGCATCGCCGCCCACCTGTCGGTGAAGATCGGCGACAAGCAGCACCTGCTGGAAATCTTCGACATCGTGAAGCGCCTGGAAAAGGTCTTCGCGCTGATGGAAGGCGAGATCAGCGTCCTGCAGGTCGAGAAAAAGATCCGCTCGCGCGTGAAGCGCCAGATGGAGAAGACCCAGCGCGAATATTATCTCAACGAGCAGATGAAGGCGATCCAGCGCGAGCTCGGCGATCCCGACGATCAGCGCGATGAACTCATCGATCTCGAAAAGCGCATCAAGAAGACCAAGCTCTCCAAGGAGGCCCGCACCAAGGCCGAAGGCGAGCTGAAGAAGCTGCGCAACATGAGCCCGATGTCGGCCGAGAGCACGGTGGTGCGCAACTATCTCGACTGGATGCTGTCGATCCCGTGGGGCAAGGCCAAGACCAAGAAGATCGACCTGAACGAGGCCGAGACCATCCTCGACGAGGATCACTATGGCCTCGAGAAGGTCAAGGAACGCATCCTTGAGTACCTGGCCGTCCAGGCGCGCACCAACTCGCTGAAGGGGCCGATCCTTTGCCTCGTCGGCCCCCCCGGCGTCGGCAAGACCTCGCTGGGCAAGTCGCTGGCCAAGGCGACGGGGCGCGAATTTGTCCGCATGAGCCTCGGCGGGGTGCGTGACGAAGCCGAGATCCGCGGTCACCGCCGCACCTATATCGGCTCGATGCCCGGCAAGGTCATCCAGTCGATGAAGAAGGCCAAGACCACCAACGCCTTCTTCCTGCTCGACGAGATCGACAAGATGGGCAGCGACTACCGCGGCGACCCCGCCTCGGCCCTGCTCGAAGTGCTCGATCCCGCGCAGAACTCGGCGTTCGGCGATCACTATCTGGAGGTCGACTACGACCTGAGCCAGGTAATGTTCGTCACGACGGCCAACAGCCTCAACATGCCCCAGCCCCTGCTGGACCGCATGGAGATCATTCGCATCGCCGGGTACACTGAAGATGAGAAGCTGGAGATCGCCAAGCGCCACATCCTGCCCAAGCTGACCAAGGATCATGGCCTGAAGGACGTTGAGTTCGTGGTGCCCGAAAAGGCGATCCGCGATCTGATCCGCTACTATACCCGGGAAGCCGGCGTGCGGTCGCTGGAGCGGGAACTGGGCGCCCTGGCGCGCAAGACCGTCCGCGATCTGGGACGCGAGAAGGTCACGTCGATCACCATCGACGACGATCGGCTGGCGAAGTATGCGGGCGTCAAGAAGTACCGCTATGGCGAGACCGACGAGGTCGATCAGGTCGGGATCGTCACAGGTCTGGCCTGGACCGAGTTCGGCGGCGACATCCTGACCATCGAAGCCGTGAAGATGCCGGGCAAGGGCCGCATGACGGTCACCGGCAACCTCAAGGACGTGATGAAGGAATCGATCTCGGCGGCCCAGTCCTATGTCCGCTCGCGAGCCCTGCACTTTGGCGTCAAGCCGCCGGTCTTTGAAAAGACCGACGTTCACATCCACGTGCCGGATGGCGCCACGCCCAAGGATGGTCCCTCGGCCGGCGCCGCCATGGCTGTGGCCATGGTTTCGGTGCTGACCGGTATTCCGATCCGCAAGGAGATCGCCATGACCGGCGAGATCACCCTGCGCGGGCGTGTGACCGCCATTGGCGGGCTGAAGGAAAAGCTCCTGGCGGCCCTGCGCTCAGGCGTGAAGACGGTTCTGATCCCTCAGGAAAACGAGAAGGATCTGGTCGATGTGCCCCAGTCGGTGAAGGACGGCCTGGAAATCATTCCGGTCTCTACCGTTGATGAGGTGCTCAAGCATGCGCTGACCGGGCCGCTGACGCCGGTGGAGTGGAATGAGGCTGATGAGCCCATTGCTGCAACTGCGAAGGGCGACGAGGGCGACGGGGACACCATTTTAACCCACTGAGTGTAACTTATCGTTGATAAGTATGGCGGCGCGGGAGGTTCCCGCGCCGCCATCATTTGACGGGGCATTTTCCGCCGCCATAATCCTGGCCGAGCGAAGTGGCGTCGGCTTTTGCGAAGCGCCGCCGCTTTATTGGCTGGGAGAAAAACATGACCACAAAAGCCGAACTCGTCACGGCGATCGCCGAGAAGGCGGGCATCAATAAAAATCAGGCCAAGGACGCTCTGGAAGCCTTCATCGAATCTGTCACCGACTCGCTGAAGTCGGGAAACGACGTGCGTCTCGTGGGCTTCGGCACGTTCAAGGCCGTAGCGCGTGCGGCGGGTACCGCGCGCAATCCTCGCACCGGCGAGACCGTCAACCGCCCGGCCTCGAAGACCGCGCGTTTCCAGGTCGGCGAAGGCCTGAAGACCTCGCTCAACGGCTGATCTCTTTTTGAGAGACAGAGAGGGCGGAGCGCTTCTCGGCGCGCCGCCCTTTTCTTATTCGCTTTGCACGGGCCACGCCGGCGGCTAGAAGGCCGGCTCGACTTTTGGGGCGGTTAGCTCAGCGGTAGAGCGTCTCCTTTACACGGAGAGGGTCGGGGGTTCGATCCCCTCACCGCCCACCAAAATTCGTCGCCGGCGCCAACAACTGCTCCAACAGGGTCGCGGCGGACCGGTCGTCACGATCGGCCTGGATCGCGGCGCCCAAGGCTGCGGCGGCCTGGCCATAGCGCCCATCTTCAAGCAATTCGGTGATTGCGGCCATGATCGCTTCGACGCTTGCGTCTGGCGACAGGCGCAGACCGGCGTCGCGGGCGACCACCCTGGCGGTGTTGTCGTGCTGATCACGGCCCATCGGCATGCACAGGAGCGGAACCCCTGCCATCAGCGGCCGTAGCGTAGAGCCATGGCCGGCATGGGTCACGAACACCGCCGTTTCGCCCAGCAAGGCCTCGTGCGGCGCGCTGCGCACCACGATCACATTGTCGGGCGCGGGGAATTGGCTCGGGTCAAGGGTCGGCCCTGTGGTCACCAAACCGCGCACCGGCAAGCGGCCCAGCGCAGCGATGACGTTGTTCAGCACGGCTTCCTGCGCCTGATACAGACTGGAAAACGAGACCAGCACCAGCGGAGCGTTCCCCGCAGGCAGGGTCGCGGGCTCGACCCAGGCAGGATCGGCCAGATAGGGCCCCGCATAGGCGAACGGCGCAGGCACGGGTTCCGGGGCGAAATCGAACGCCCGACTGCTGGCGATCAGGATCAGGCCGGCCGCATCGAGTTGATCGAACAGATCGTCAAGCGCCGGCAGGCCGAGTGCGGCGCGCGCTGTGTTCAGGGCCGGCAAACCGATCTGGAACAGACCCCGGCTCATCTGGGTGACCATCGCGTGCATGGCGCGCTCTTCGTCTGAGGTCGCCGGCGGCATGCCCGCGCCGAAGGGCGGGACACCGGACAGGGTGGGGAGCGACCAGATATTGGCGGCGAACAGGGCCAGGGGCAGATCGCGGGCCTCCGCTGCGGCCATGGTGCCCAGCAGCAGCTCCTGACTGACCATGGCGTCAGGCTTGAAGGCGTCGACGGCGGCGAGCGTATCCTGCGCATAGGCCAGGGCCGGCCCTGCCATGATCCGGTCGATCAGCCGCTGGATCACCTCAAGGGGATTGTCCGCTTCATGGTCCTTCAGGCGATCGTCCTCGCGGCGCTTTCCGCGCTGGCTCGGCGCTGTCGTCCAGGGCTGGAACGCCACGCCCACGGCGGCGGCGTCAGTGTCGTTGCAGGCATCGCTGAGGATCAGCACCGCATGACCGCGATCCTGCAGGTCGCGCGCAGCCAACAGCAGGGGCTGCACATGTCCGCCGCCTTCCCAGGTGGTGAAGAGATAACGCGCCATTCGATCCCCGCTCAGTCAGCCTTGGGCTTACGCGGTCCCGCTTCACCTTGCCAAGAGCGATCAAAGTGATATCACTCTCATATCTAGGCGGGAGCGCGACGATGTCGGAAGTCCACACCATAAATCGGTCAGTCGAGCGTATTCGCGGCGGGCTCGGCGGAGGCTTGCCGCTTCTGGCGCTTCCACTTCTGATTGGGGCCGGGATCTGGGCCTTTATCAACGCCGATACCTACGGTGCCGGCTACAGCGCTCTCGGCGCCTTGCTGGTCACCCTGGCCGCCTTGACCAGTTGCGGCTTCTATTCGATGCAGCCGAACGAGGCCTATGTGCTGACGGTATTCGGCGCCTATATCGGCACCGACCGCACGACAGGGCTTCGCTGGGTCTTGCCCTGGTACGGACGCAAGAAGATCAGCCTGCGGGTGCGCAATGTCACCAGCGAGATGCTGAAGGTCAACGACAAGCGTGGCAATCCGATCGAGATCGCGGCCAACATCGTCTGGCGCGTGGCGGATTCGGCCCAGGCGCTGTTCGATGTCGATGACTATGTGGCCTTTGTGAACATCCAGATCGAAACCGGGCTGCGTGAGGTGGCCTCGCACTACGCCTATGATCACGCGGAGGAGGGCGAGCCCACCCTGCGCGCCGACGCCGAGGAGGTGGGCGCGAAGCTTCAGGCTGACCTGCAGGCCCGTATCGCCGTCGCGGGTGTCGCCATTGATGAGGCGCATCTCATGCACCTGGCCTATGCCCCGGAGATTGCCGGCGCGATGTTGAAGCGTCAGCAGGCCGAAGCTGTGCTGGCCGCCCGGCGCACCATCGTGGCCGGCGCTGTGGGCATGGTCGAGACGGCGCTCAATCAACTCAGCGAACGCGGGGTCGTCAAACTGGATGACGAGCGCAAGGCCGCGATGGTGTCGAATCTTCTGGTGGTGTTGTGCGCCGACCGCGAGGCTCAGCCCGTGCTCAATACCGGCACGCTGTACGGCTAGGGCGTGGCAAGCGATCCTAACGAGAACGGGAAGGGCGGACGGCGTGCGTTTCTGATGCGCGTTCGCCCCGAGGTGCTGACCGCCGTGGAGCGACTGGCCGCCGCTGAGTTGCGCAGTGTGAACGCTCAGGTCGAAACCTTGCTACGGGAGGCGCTGGGCCGTCGCGGTGTCGGCATAAAGCCGCCGCAGGGCAGCGAGGAACTCTAGCTGTCGCGAAACCTTTATCGTTCCGAGGCCGAATGTCAGGGTCTGGGTAGCGATGAGGATTCGGCGTGGTGGACTTGAGATCGGATCAGCCGTTCGGCTTTCGCCGCCTTACGGATGGCGTCCCGGCGACAGGACAGGCTGTCCGCCTGGTGGACACGACCATGCTCTACGCTCCGCGGAGCGGCGGCGTGCGCCGTTATCTCAACACCAAGCGAGCCTGGCTGGCCGCCAATAGACCATCAGTGCACCACACTCTGGTTGTTCCCGGGGCGCGCGACGCTCATGATGGGCAGGGCCGCGTCTCGATCTATGCCGCGCCCTTGCCGTTTGGCGACGGATACCGTTGGCCCGTCGTCAAGCAGGCCTGGATGGAGCGGCTGATCCGCCAGAGGCCCCATATTATCGAGGCCGGTGATCCCTACACACCGGGCTTGGCCGCATTGAGGGCCGGCGACGCCCTGGGCGTACCGGTGGTGGGGTTCTGTCACACCGACCTGGGTGCGTTGGCGGCGCTGCATATCGGCGAATGGGCTGAGAAGCCGGTGCAAAAGCGCTGGGCGGCGATCTATGGCCAGTTCGACCAGGCCGTCGCGCCGAGTCGCTTCATAGCCGGTCGGCTGGTCGAGGCCGGCGTCACCAACGCCATCGGCCTGCCCCTGGGCGTGGATGTGGATATCTTCCATCCTGGGCGCGGCGACCGCGCAGGCTTGCGCGAATCTCTGGGTTTGAGGCCCGACCACAGGATCCTGGTGTTCGCCGGACGGCCCGCGCGGGAGAAACGGCTGGAGGTGCTGGTGGAAGCCGTCGAACGGCTTGGCGATCCGTATGTGCTGCTGTTGATCGGCGCGGGAAGCGGCGCGCCGGCCAGTGATCGCGTTGTCTGCATGGACTATCAGCGCGATCCACAGGCCCTGGCAGCGATCCTGGCGGGCTGCGACGCCTTCGTGCACGCCAATGACAACGAACCGTTCGGTCTGGTCGTCCTGGAAGCAATGGCCTGCGGGCTGCCCGTCATCGGCGTCGCGTCAGGCGGTGTGGCTGAATCGGTCGACGCCTCGGTGGGCGAGCTTGCTGCCGCGTCGGAGGCGCGCGCCATGGCCGAGGCCGTGGAATCGGTGTTTGCGCGCGGCGCTGAGGCGCTTGGTCAGGCCGCCCGGTGTCGGGCCGAAGAGCGGCACGGCTGGGATTCCGTTTTCGAGGCGCTTTGCCAGATCTATGGCCGGCTGACGGGCGCGGCCGGCTTCTCTGACGCCGCGCCAGTTCTGCGACACTAGAGCGATCTTCGGCGAAGTGTGATCCACTTCGCCGAAGTGCGTCTCGTACCAATCGCCGCTGAGCTCGACTCCTCGCGCCCTAAATCCTCGTCACCCGTGGACTTGTTCCCGGGGTGACGGCGTACTTTCGGATTTGAACCCTCAGAGGTCAGGATCAACGGCCGTTGGTCTTAGTGGGGCAGGATCGCGCCGCCGGCCGCGAGACCCAGGGCGCAGAAGACGCCAAGGTGAAAGACAATACCGATCGCCACGGTGCGACGGACCGACCAGGTCGATTCCTGGGCGAAGACGCGGGCAATCTCGTTCTGGAGGCTGTGCGCGGCACTCTGGACCGGCGCATCGTTTTCGTTGGCAAGGCGAAGAGCAGGGCGCTTGCGCGGGTTCTGCGCAATGGCGTCCAGATAGTCCACTTTACGCTGCAGCATCACTGGCCTCCCTATGTGTTTCCAGGCACAGTAGAGAAATCAAGCTAACAAAATGTGCTCAATAGACGACGCTTTGATTGCGTCATCCTGCCCCATGATCAAATCGAGTATCTTTAGACTGCATTAAGCACGTCAACTACTGATAAACACCTTGTTTAGGATGTTGAGATCTTTAGTTTCAGGCCCAAAAGATGGGCCGCTGTGCCGGCCCGCTTGCTGGTCTGTTCGCCCAGCAGCAGGTCGGCATAACCGGGTTCGGCCGTCAGGATCAGCTGGGTCTTGTCAATGGCCAGGCGCGAGCGGGCCAGCAAGGGCGCGCTGCGGCCCGACAGGTCGCAGCCCAGCCGGATCGCCGCGCCCAAGGCCCTGGCGCGCTTGAGGCGGGCCGGGGTCAGCAGGCGCGCCAGCACGTCCAGCTCAGGCGGGTCGAAGGTAGAGGCATGACGGGCATAGGCCGCCGTGGCCAGAAAAGCGCGCTCATCATGGCCCTGGCCGGCGATCGGCGCGCGCAGCACCTGTTCGAACACCAGGTCGGCGCGATGGTCGGGGTGCAGGCGCGCACCGAGGTCGGCCAGGCGGCAGGCGGCCGACATCAGCACGGCGTCGCGACCCTCGTTGAACAGCGGCGGCAGGCTGGTGAAAGCCGGGGCGATCCAGGCCTGCAGGCCTGCGCCCAGTTCGTCGGCGACGCCCTGACGGGCGCCCAGTGAGGCGCAGCCCTCGATCAGCGGGTCCAGGCCCCGGGTGCGCGGCGGCATGGCCTCGAACAGCAGCCCCTCGCGCACGCCATAGGCCGAGATCTCGATGCGCTTGAGGCCAAGGCTCTCGATCAGGCTTTCCAGCACCACAGCGGCGTAGGGCAGGGTCTCCGAGCGCTTCCTGCTCATGCCCTCGATGCGTTCCAGCGAGGCTTTCGACTGGTGCGAGACCAGGCGCGCGGCGTCCAGCGCTTCGCTGGCGCTGATCTCGTACTGGTGCACGACATGCAGCGGATAGCCCGACATCCGCATGTGCAGAAGGGCCAGGTTGCGCCAGGCGCCGCCGACGGCATGGAAGCTGTCGGTCCGGAAGGCGCTGGTCACCGGGGCCAGGCGCTGGGCGCAAAGGCGGCGGACGCGGTCGGCGTCGAAGCCCTCCGAAAGGCCCAGACTAAAAGGGCCCAGGGGCAGGGTGACGCCCAGGCCCGCGCCGGTGCTTTCCAGCCGGATCAGCTCCAGGCTGGCGCCGCCCAGATCGCCCACGACGCCGGTGGCCTGAGGAGCGCCGGCCAGCACACCCAGGGCGGCGTAGCGGGCTTCTTCCTCGCCGCTCAGCACGCGAACAATCAGGCCGGTCTCGGCCTTGACCCGGGCCACGAAGGCGGGGCCGTCGCTGGCCTCGCGAGCAGCGGCAGTGGCGACCACGAAGGTCTCGGCCGGGGCCACGGCCTCCAGCACGGCGCGAAAGCGTTTCAGGGCCGCCAGGGTCTGCAGCACGCCGTCGGGCGACAGCCTGCCGTTGGCGCCCAGATCACGGCCCAGGCCCGCCAGCACCTTCTCGTTGAACACAGTCCAGATGGCGCGGCCTTCCAGCCGGTACACCACGAGGCGCACCGAGTTGGATCCGATATCGATCACGGCCGCGTCGCGCGGCGCCGGGAAAGGCATGAGCTTGGTTTAGCCTATTGAGACGCGGGAGAAAGCGGGGCCGGACGAAAATCGAGCGGGACGTCAGGACGCGCCATTAATCCGGCACGCGAGCAAGCGCCAGCGGGTTTCGGTTCTTACGTAAAAGCAGGTGCCGAAAGTCTTCTGCGCGCCGTTGGCCCGCACGCCACCCTTGGTCGCGGCGTGGTTGCCGTCCAGCAGCAGCATCTCGACGGTCGGCCCGTACTTGGGGCAGGAACCCCATGAGCGGATCTGGCCCAGTCGCAGGCCTGGGCCATAGATTCGGCCCTTGGCCTGAAGTTGCCGATCGACCGGGGCCAGGGCTGCGCCGTCGCCGATCCGGTCGACCCCGGGGACGCCCGGCTGGGCCAGGATGGCGCAGATCTGCGCCTGCTCCGCCTGACCGGGACCACAGCCAGACAGGACCAGGACCGCCGGGACCGTCAGAGCGGCGAGACGCCTCAACCCTTGCCTTTTCGCGGGCCCACATGGTCGAAGGCCATCGGCAGATCCTTCACCTTTTGGCCGCGGCCCGACAGGCTGGGATTGGTCATGAAATAGTCGTGGGCCGAGAAGGCGCCCTTCTTGTCCCAGGCCGGATCGCGCGTGTAGCCGCCCTCGCTGTTGAGGTTCCAGCTCTGGGCCTCGTCATTGAGGTTGGCGACCATGATCTGGTCCAGCACCTGCTGGTGCACGGTGGGGTTCTCGACCGGCACCAGGGTTTCCACCCGGCGGTCGAGGTTGCGCGGCATCCAGTCGGCCGAACTGATGAACACCCGCGTCTGCGGGCCGGGCAGGTCGGCGCCGTTGGCGAAGGCGACGATCCGGGCGTGCTCCAGGAACCGTCCGACGATGCTTTTGACCCGGATGTTCTCCGACAGCCCCTTCAGGCCCGGCCGCAGGCAGCAGATGCCGCGCACCACCAGATTGATCATCACCCCGGCCTGGCTGGCGGCATAGAGGGCGTCGATGATCTGGGGATCGACCACCGAGTTCATCTTGGCCCAGATGCCCGCAGGCTTGCCGGCCCGCGCATTTTCAGCCTCAAGGCTGATCATCTTCAGCAGGTCGGGCTTGAGCGTCTCTGGCGAGAAGCTCAGCTTTTCCAGCCCATGCGGCTGGGCGTAGCCGGTGATGAAATTGAACAGCTTGCCGCCGTCCCGGCCCAGCGGGCCGTCGCAGGTAAACAGCGACAGGTCGGTATAGACCCGCGCTGTCTGCGGATGATAATTGCCGGTGCCGAAGTGGCAATAGGTGCGCAGGGCCTCGCCCTCGCGGCGCACGACCACCGACAGCTTGGCGTGGGTCTTCCAGTCGACAAAGCCGAACACCACGTGAACGCCGGCGCGCTCAAGATCGCGGGCCCATTTGAGGTTGTTCTCCTCGTCAAAGCGCGCCTTGATCTCGACCAGGGCCGTGACGTTCTTGCCGTTCTCGGCCGCCTCGATCAGGGCGGCCACGATCGGGCTGTCCTTGGAGGTGCGATACAGGGTCTGCTTGATGGCCAGCACATTGGGATCGCGCGCCGCCTGGCGCAGGAACTGCACCACCACATCAAAGCTCTCGAACGGGTGGTGGACCAGGATGTCCTTCTCGCGGATTGCCGCGAAACAGTCGCCGCCATGGTCGCGCACCCGCTCGGGGAAGCGGGCATTATAGGGCTTGAACTTCAGGTCAGGGCGGTCGGGCGGGATCAGCTCGCTCATCTGGGCCAGGCCCAGCTTGCCCTCCACCAGGATGATGTCCTCGGGCTCGGCGCGCAGACCCTCGATGATGAAGTCGCGCAGGTCCTGGGGCATGGAGGTCTGGATCTTGACCCGCACCACCTGGCCCAGGCGACGCTTCTTCAGCCGCGCCTCGAACTCGCGCACCAGGTCTTCGGCCTCTTCCTCGATCTCCAGGTCACTGTCGCGGATCAGGCGGAACAGGCCCAGGCCTTCGACCTCATAGCCCGGGAACAGGTGATCCAGGAACAGGATGATGAAGCTTTCCAGCGCCACGATCTTGCGCTGACGCTTCTTGCCCCGCGTCATCACGCTGGACAGCTCCCAGAACCGCTGCACCTGGCTGGGCACCGGCACCAGGGCGTACATGTGCTTGTCGTCGGCGATCCGGCGCAGCTTCAGCGCCAGGCAGAAGCCCAGATTGGGAATGAACGGAAACGGGTGGGCCGGGTCGATGGCCAGGGGGGTCAGCACCGGGAACATCCGGGTCAGGAACAGCTCTTCGGCCTTGATCTTGTCCTCGCCGACAATGTCCTTGGCGTCGAGCAGCTTCAGCCCCTCGGCCCACAACTCCGCGCGCACCTCGCGCCAGATCCGCTGCTGCTCGATCATCAGGTCGAAGGCCGAGGCATTGATCCGCGCCAGCTGCTCGCCCGGCGTCAGGCCGTCCTGGCTGACCACCCGCACGCTCTCGCGCACCTGGCCCTTCAGGCCGGCGACCCGCACCATGTAGAATTCGTCGAGATTGTTGGCCGAGATCGACAGGAACCTCAGGCGCTCCAGCAGCGGATGGCGCAGATTGCCGCTCTCTTCCAGCACGCGTTCGTTGAAGGCCAGCCACGACAGCTCGCGATTGATGAACCGCTCGGGCGAGACCAGCAGCGCCTTGTCCAGACGGCAGGCCGTGTCGGCTTGGTTGGCGGCCATGGGGGCGGGGGTCGGCAGTGCGGCGGCGTCAGTCATAGGAGGAACCATAGGCGAACGGGGTTCCCACATGGTGAACGTGGGACGTGACGGGGGCAAGACAGGGTGAGCGTGCGGCTTGCAAACTAAGCCTGTCATCCCGGCCGCAGCGTAGCGGAGAGCCGGGACCCAGGGGTAACCGCAGTGCGCTGGCCCCTGGGTCCCGGACAGCCTCTGCGAGGCTTCCGGGATTGTCTATCTACAGCTGCTATGATGGTGCGTCGGTACGCGGGATCCTGGCTGGCCGGCCAGGATCCCGCATCCATCGTCGCGACCGTTCCGGGATTGGGCC
>JANOSS010000170.1:0-45932 GCA_031415995.1 Caulobacter sp.
GGTAAGGCGGACGTCGATCATGGGGCCTAGCTACAGGCCCGCGAGCATGGCAGTCAACGGCGATGCGCATCCTGGGATTCATGACCGGCACCTCGCTCGACGCTGTCGACATGGCGGTGCTTGAGACCGACGGCGAAGAGATCCAGGCCTTCGGGCCTGCGGGCGAGCGCAAGCTGCGCGAGGCGACTCGCGACCTGTTGCTGGCGGCCACCGACCTGGCTCGGGCCTGGACGCGCGGCGAACCAGAGCCGGCGATCTTCGAGGAGGCCCGCCGCGCCGTCGCCGATGAGCACCTGTACGCTGCGGAAAGCTTCATCGCCGAGCACGGCCTTGCTTGGAGCGATTTCGATCTTCTGGGCGTGCACGGCCAGACCGTGCTGCACGAGCGCCCGCAGCCGGGCCGGATTGGCCGCACCGTTCAGCTGCTAGACGCCGAGTGGCTGGCCAGGGCCACGGGCCGCCCCGTCGCTTTCGATTTTCGCACCGCCGACGTCGCGGCGGGCGGGGAGGGGGCGCCGTTGGCACCGATCTATCACGCCGCCCGCGCCCGGGCCTCGGGCCTGGCCGCGCCGGTGGCGGCGCTGAACATTGGCGGGGTCGCCAACATTACGCTGATCGACGCCGATGGAACCTTGCTGGCCTTCGACACCGGACCGGGCAACGGCATGATCGATCTGATGCTTCAGGCCCGAGGGCTGGGACGCTTCGATGAAAACGGTCGGCTGGCCGCAGCGGGCAGGGCCGACGAGGCGGCGTTGGGTAGCCTGCTGTCCGGCGCCTATTTCGACGCGCCGGCCCCCAAGTCGCTGGACCGCTATGATTTCACTCTGGACGCAGTGGAGCACCTTTCCGCCGAGGACGCCGCGGCCACCCTGGTGGCGTTCACGGCCGAGGCCGTGGTCAAGGCGTTCGACAAGGGCGCGCGACCCAGCGCCCTGATCATCTGCGGCGGCGGCCGGCACAATCCCGAGATCATGCGAGTATTGGCCGAGCGCTCCCCGGTTCCGGTCACAACCGCCGAGGCCTTTGGCTGGCGCGGCGACGCCATCGAGGCCGAGGCCTTCGCCTATCTTGCGGCGCGTACCGCGCTTGGCCTGCCGATCAGCTTTCCAGGCACCACGGGTGTCAGCGCGCCAATGACAGGCGGGCGGATCGTTCAGCCCTGAACGAAAAAGGCCTCCCCGAAGGGAGGCCTCCAAAAACGTGCAGATCGGGAAGGATCAGATCGGGTTCATCTCGATCCGCTTGTCCAGATAGTCGCCGACGCTCTTTTCCACAAAGGGCAGGTGCTCGGTCCAGAAGTGGCTGGCCTTATCGATGACTTCGTAGTCGATGATAATGCCTTTTTGGGTGCGCAGCTTGGAGACCACGCGCTCGACTTCGACGGGCGGGGTGATGCTGTCAGCCGATCCGGTCAGGAACAGACCCGAGGCCGGGCAGGGTGCCAGGAAGCTGAAATCATACATGTTGGTGGGCGGCGACACGCTGATGAAGCCGTCCGTTTCCGGGCGGCGCATCAGGAGCTGCATGCCGATATAGGCGCCGAAATCGAAGCCTGCGACCCAGGTCTGGCTGGCGGCCGGATTGGACGTCTGCAGCCAGTCCAGCGCGGTGGCCGCGTCGGCAAGTTCGCCGATGCCGGCGTCAAACTCACCCTGGCTGCGGCCTACGCCGCGGAAATTGAACCGCAGCGTCGCGAAGCCGCGCTTCATGAACAGGTGATAGAGCTGCACCGAAACCGGGTGGTTCATGTGCCCGCCCGCCTTCGGGTGCGGATGCAGAATCAAGGCGATCGGGGCCGTCTCGGTCTTGCCCGGCGAGTAGCGACCTTCGATCCGTCCGGACGCGCCGGCCAAAATCACATCAGGCATATCGACCTCATTGGTTCGGCAAGCGGCGGTCGATTCCGGATCTTTCGACCGATGGAATACTTGACCACTGCGCTTGGTCTTCCTAAATCTCATCCGGCGACGCGGACTCGGGGTCCGGCGCGAAGTCGCGGCTTGTAGCACACGCAAAAGCCGATGCGCGCGGAATCTGCAAGGAGTAAAGGCGCATGCGGCTAAGCACCAAGGGACGATACGCCGTCATGGCCATGACCGACCTGGCCAAACGCCAGGACGAGGGTGACGGCCGCGCCGTGGCCCTGGCCGAGATCGCTGCGCGTCAACAGATCTCACTGTCCTATCTCGAACAGCTTTTCGCCCGCTTGCGTCGCAAGGGCCTGGTCAAGAGCGCCCGTGGTCCCGGCGGCGGCTATCGTCTGGCGCTTGAGGCGAGCAAGACCTGCATCGCCGACATCGTCCTGGCAGTGGACGAGCCCCTGCGTGCCACCCGGTGCGGCCTGACCAAGGGCGGGCCCAAGGGCTGCATGGCCGGCGGAGAGCGCTGCATGACCCATGACCTTTGGGAGGAGATGGGCCGGCAAATTCATGGCTACCTCGCCTCGGTGTCGATCGCCGACGTGCTAGAGGGCCGCTTGCGATCGGGCGCCGAGTCGCTGGAAATCGCGGCGGAGTGACCATGGCTCGCGGCTCCGTCTACCTCGACTATAACGCCACCGCGCCGATCCGCGACGAGGCGCGAGACGCGCTGCTTCGCGCGCTTGAGGCACCGACCAATCCCTCGTCGGTTCACGCGGCCGGCCGCGCCGCCCGCGATCTGGTCGAGACGGCCCGCGCCCTGGTCGCAGCCTTGGTCGGCGTGCCGTCAGGCTCTGTGACCTTCGTCAGCGGCGGCACCGAGGCCAGCGCCTTGGCCATCGATAGCGCCCGGGCCGCAGGTTTCACCCGGATCATCGTCGGTGCCACCGAGCACGACGCGGTTGTCGAAACCGCCAAGGCCAGCGGCCTGCCGGTCGAGACCTGGCCGGTTGACGCCAATGGTTTGGGCTATCTGCCCTGGCTGGAAGCTGACCTGAAAGCTCCGGGCCGCGCCTTGGTCTGCCTGATGCTGGCCAATAATGAGACCGGCGTCATCCAGCCCGTCGCTGAGGCCGCGGCTTTGGTGCGCGCCGTCGACGGCTGGCTGCATGTCGATGCGGTTCAGGCAGCCGGCAAGATTGCCATCGATTTCTCGATGCTAGGGGCCGACACCATGGCCCTGTCGGCGCACAAGCTGGGCGGTCCGCAAGGCGTCGGCGCTCTGGTGGCCGGTACGCGCGCGACCCTGCATCGCCGCCAGCATGGCGGCGGGCAGGAGCGCGGCCGTCGGGCCGGCACCGAGAATGTCGCGGGCATCGCCGCCTTCGGGGCTGCTGCCGATAAGGCGTCGCGCGATCTTGCCGCGATGATCGAACAGTCCCTCTGGCGCGACGCTCTCGCGCAGCGGGTCAAGGCGGAAGGCGCGGTCGTGCTCGGGGAGGGCGCTGATCGCCTGCCCCAGACCCTGTGCTTTGCCGAGATGGGCTTCGGCTCCGAAATCCAGGTGATGAACTTGGATCTGGCGGGCGTGATGGTCAGCGCCGGCAGCGCCTGTTCGTCGGGCAAGGTCAAGGCCAGCCGCGTGGTGGAAGCCATGGGCCGCCCGGATCTCGCCCCCTTTGCCCTGCGGGTCAGCGGTGGCTGGGCGAGCTCTGAAGATGACTGGATTATGTGCGGCGACGCCTGGATCGCCGCCTGGAAGCGTATCGGCGCCCGTCGCCGGGAGGTGGCATAGTGGCCGCAGTTCAACAAACCGTCGAAGCCGTCGCCGCACTCGAAAAGTACGAGCATGGCTTCACCACCGATATTGATCAGGAGTTCGCCCCCAAGGGCCTCTCCGAAGACATCGTGCGCTTCATATCGGCCAAGAAGGACGAGCCCCAGTGGATGCTGGACTGGCGTCTGGAGGCCTATCGACGCTGGCTTGAGCTGGACGAGCCCGATTGGGCCAAGGTCAACTACCCCAAGATCGACTACCAGGACTCCTACTACTACGCCGCGCCCAAGACCAAGGAGGGGCCCAAGAGCCTCGACGAGGTCGATCCCGAGATCCTGGCTGTCTATGCCAAGCTGGGGATCCCGCTGCGCGAGCAGGAGGTCCTGGCCGGCGTCGAAGGTGCGCCGCGCTACGCCGTGGACGCAGTGTTCGACAGCGTCAGCGTGGTCACCACCTTCAAGAAGGAACTGGCTGCGGTCGGGGTGATCTTCTGCTCGATGAGCGAGGCGATCCGCGAACACGGCGATCTGGTGAAGCAGTATCTGGGCACGGTGGTGCCGACCTCGGACAACTATTTCGCCTGCCTCAACAGCGCGGTCTTCAGCGACGGCAGCTTCGTCTACATCCCGCCCGGCGTGCGCTGCCCGATGGAGCTGTCGACCTATTTCCGCATCAACGCCAAGGATAGTGGTCAGTTCGAGCGCACCCTGATCATCGCCGACAAGGGCGCCTATTGCTCCTATCTTGAGGGCTGCACGGCCCCGATGCGCGACGAGAACCAGCTGCACGCCGCTGTGGTCGAACTGATCCTGCTGGACGACGCCGAGATCAAATATTCCACCGTCCAGAACTGGTATCCGGGCGATCCGGAAACCGGCAAGGGCGGCATCTTCAACTTCGTCACCAAGCGCGCCGACTGCCGGGGCGACCGCTCCAAGGTCAGCTGGACGCAAGTGGAGACCGGCTCGGCCGTGACCTGGAAATATCCGTCCTGCGTGCTGCGCGGCGAGGGCAGCTCGGGCGAGTTCTATTCGATCGCCGTGACCAACGGCCACCAGCAGGCCGACACCGGCACCAAGATGATCCATCTGGGTGCCAACACCAAATCGCGGATCGTCGCCAAGGGCATCAGCGCCGGCAAGTCGACCAGCACCTATCGCGGCCTGGTCAGCGCCCACCCCAAGGCCAAGGGCGCACGCAACTTCACCCAGTGCGACTCCTTGCTGATCGGCAAGACCTGCGCGGCCCACACCATCCCCTATATCGAGGCCCGCAACGGCCAGAGCGTGTTCGAGCACGAGGCCACCACCACCCGCCTGTCGGAAGACCAGCTGTTCTACTGCCAGCAGCGCGGCCTGAGCCAGGAAGAGGCCGTGGCCCTGCTGGTCAATGGCTTCGTCAAGGAGGTGTTGCAGAAACTGCCGATGGAGTTTGCGGTCGAGGCTCAGAAGTTGGTGGCGATCTCGCTTGAGGGCTCAGTGGGCTGATGCTTTTGGCAATCGACCACGTCCAACTGGCCATGCCCGCCGGCGGAGAAGCCGCCGCGCGCGGCTTCTATGGCGACCTGCTCGGCCTGCCAGAAAAGCCCAAGCCGCCGCATCTCGCCGAGCGCGGCGGCTGCTGGTTTGAGTGCGCCGCACTGAAGATCCATCTTGGCGTCGAGACCGACTTCCGCCCCGCCCGCAAGGCACATCCGGGGCTACTGGTCTCCGATCTTCAGACACTGAAGGCCGCGCTTCGGGACGGCGGCTACGTGCTGCGGGACGATGAACCGCTCGAAGGCTACGACCGCATCTATGTGGATGATCCCTTTGGCAACCGGATTGAGTTGCTGGAGCCTGTGACATGATCGCTGTCCGCTTCGGGCTGAACGACAAGGAATACAAGTATGCCCGCCAGCTGGTCTATCAGGCGGCGCACGGCACGTGGATCAATCCCTATGGCGACGAGGCCCCGCTGATCGACCGCAGCGCCAGGCTGCTGGCAAAGGGCAATGCCGACGCCGCCGCCGAGCGAGCCCTGCTGACCGAACTTTTGAAACTCGCCGCCTATAGCCCCGAACATGAATGGGAGGCGCCGGCCCTGACCGGCAAGCCGACCACCTTCGCTATCCAGACGCTCGAAAAGATCACGGCTTTCAATGCTTAATATCCAAAACCTCCACGCCTGCGTCGAAGACAAGGCCATCCTCAAGGGCGTCACGCTGCATGTGCCGGCCGGTGAGGTCCACGCCATCATGGGCCCCAATGGGGCGGGCAAGTCGACCCTGTCCTATGTGCTGACCGGCCGTGGCGGCTATGAGGTCACCGAAGGCTCTGCCAGCCTCAACGGCGAGGATCTGCTGGCGCTCGACGCCAATGAGCGGGCCGCCAAGGGCTTGTTCCTGTCTTTCCAGTATCCGCTTGAAATCCCTGGCGTTCCGGCTCTGACCTTCATCCGCACAGCCCTCAACGCCCAGCGCCGCGCGCGCGGCGAGGACGAGATCGCCGCCCCGGCCTTCCTGAAACTGGCCAAGGAGAAGGCCGCTTCGCTGAAGATCGACTTCGAGATGCTCAAGCGCGGGCTGAATGTCGGCTTCTCGGGCGGCGAGAAGAAGCGGATGGAAATCTTTCAAATGGCGATGCTTTCGCCAAAATTCCTCATCCTCGACGAGACCGACAGCGGCCTGGATATCGACGCCCTGAAGATCGTCTCCGAAGGCGTCAACGCCCTGCGCGGCCCCGATCGCGGCATGCTGGTGATCACCCACTATCAGCGCCTGCTGGACTATATCAAACCTGACCGCGTCCACGTGCTGGCCGCCGGCCGCATCGTCGCCTCGGGTGGTCCGGAACTGGCGCTGCAGCTGGAAGCCGAAGGCTACGACAAGTATGCGAGCGCCGCAGCATGAGCCTGGCCTCCGCCATCAAGACCGGCGACCTGACCGAACTGCCCTCGCGCCGCGACGAGGACTGGCGCTGGACCGACCT
The DNA here is from genome assembly GCA_031415995.1 of Caulobacter sp. Classification (GTDB taxonomy): domain Bacteria; phylum Pseudomonadota; class Alphaproteobacteria; order Caulobacterales; family Caulobacteraceae; genus Caulobacter. The sequence continues at coordinate 6,609 of JANOSS010000170.1, forward strand.
TCGGGGCCTGATCCGGACCCTGCCGCCAGTCTCGCCGAAGTTTGAGGGTGATGTCGGTTCCGGTCCGTTCGTGGCCAATGAAACGCTGACGATCGTCAATGGCCAAGGGGCGATCGACCTGACCATAGCTGCGGGCGAAACACGCGTCGTGGCCCTGCGCCTGATCTCGGCCACCGCGGCGACGGCCCATGCCGGTCGCGTCAGGATCACAGTGGGCGCGGGCGCGCGCCTGACCCTGCTGGAAAGCCACGAAGGCCTGGCTGACGGCTATCTGTCCGAGATCGCTCTCGACATCCGCTTGGCCACAGACGCCGTCGTCGAGCGCATCTTGCTGGCCAGCGACACCGCTGAAGCCGTCTCGGTGGTCGACGCCGAGGTCGCCCTGACCGCCGGCGCCAAGTACGCTCAGACCATCCTCGCCACCGGCGCCCGCCGCCAGCGCATCGAGACCCGGGTCGCCCATCCCGGCGCCCGTGCCGATCTGCGCCTCGACGGCATCTATCTGCTGGACGCCCAGCGCCACGCCGACCTGACCACCCAGGTCACCCACGGCGGCGTCGACGGAACGACCTCGCAACTGACCAAGGGCATGGTCGCCGACCAGGCGCGCGGCGTGTTCCAGGGGCGGATCATCGTCCAGCCCGGCGCCGACCAGACCGACGCCCGCATGGGCCATCACGCCCTGATCATGTCAGACAAGGCCGAGGTCGACGCCAAGCCCGAGCTGCTGATCTTCGCCGACGACGTCGCCTGCGCCCACGGCAACACCATCGGCGCTCTGGACGAGCAGGCGATCTTCTACGCCCGCCAGCGCGGCATTCCCGAGATGGAAGCCCGCGCCATGCTGACCGAGGCCTTTGTCGGCGAAGTGGTCGAGCGCATCGAGCACGACGCTGCGCGCGACGTTGCCCGCGCCTGGGTCGCCGAGCGCCTTGGACGGAGCATCGTCTGATGGCCCTCGACACCGCTTTTGGCGACGCCCCCTTCGATGTCGAGGCGATTCGGGCCCAGTTCCCGATCCTGGCGCGAACTGTTCACGGCAAGCCCTTGATCTATCTGGATACCGCCGCCAGCGCTCAGAAGCCTGACGCGGTGCTGGACGCCATGATGGGCCTGGCTCGGACGTCCTACGCCAACGTTCATCGCGGCCTGCATACGCTGGCGAATGAAACGACAGAAGCCTATGAAAAGGCGCGTGAAAGCGTAGCGCGTTTCATAAATGCCGAGCCGGCGGAAATCGTCTGGACCAAGAGCGCCACCGAGGCGGTGAATCTGGTCGCGGCCTCCTTTGGCCTGTCCCTGAACGCCGGCGACGAGATCGTCATCTCCGAGATGGAGCACCACGCCAACATCGTGCCGTGGCACTTCCTGCGCGAGCGCAAGAGCGTGGTCCTGAAGTTCGTGCCGGTGCTGGACGACGGCCAACTCGACATGGAGGCCTATAGGGGCCTGCTGTCGGAGCGCACCAAGATGGTCGCCCTGACCCAGATGTCGAACGTGCTGGGCACGGTCAATGACGTGCCCGAGATCGTGCGCCTTGCTCATGAGGCGGGTGCCCAGGTGCTGATCGACGGCTGCCAGGGCGTGGTCCACTCCAGGGTCGACGTGAAAGCGCTGGACGTCGACTACTACGTCTTCTCCGGCCACAAGCTGTACGGCCCCACCGGCATCGGCGTGCTCTATGGCAAGGCCGAGCGCCTGGCTGCCCTTCCGCCCTATCAGGGTGGCGGCGAGATGATCGGCTCGGTGTCGATGGACGTCATTACCTATGCCGACCCGCCGCATCGCTTCGAGGCCGGCACCCCGGCGATTCTGGAGGCCGTCGGTCTGGGCGCAGCGATCGAATGGTTGAACGGTCTGGATCGTGATGCCGCCTTCGCCCACGAGCACGCCCTTTATGATCGGGCCGCAGAGCGTCTTCAGGGCGTCAATGGCCTCAGGATTCTTGGCACGGCGCCTGGCAAGGGCGCGGTTCTGACCTTCACGGTCGAGGGTGCCCACGCCCACGATATCGCCCAGGTTCTGGATCGTTACGGCGTCGCCGTGCGGGCCGGAACCCATTGCGCAGAGCCCCTGATGCGACGCTTTGGCGTCACCTCGAGCGCGCGCGCCTCCTTCGCCCTTTATAACACCGAGGCCGAGGCCGATGCGTTCGTGGACGCTCTGGCCAAGGCCCGCAGTTTCTTCAGTTGAGCCCTTCATGACCGACGCCGCTGTTCCCGAGACCGCCTCAGCCCTTCCCAAGGAAGAGCTGGCCAAGCTGACTGACCTGCTGATCGAGAAGCTGAAGTCGGTATTTGATCCGGAAATCCCGGTCGACATCTATGAGCTGGGTCTGATCTACAAGGTCGACGTCAGCGACGACAAGGACGTGGCCATCGACATGACCCTGACCGCGCCGGGCTGCCCGGTGGCCGGCGAAATGCCCGGCTGGGTCAAGGACGCGGTGATGGAAATCCCCGGCCTGAAGTCCTGCACGGTCGATCTTGTCTTCGAGCCGCCGTGGGACCCGTCGCGGATGAGCGACGAGGCCAAGCTGCAACTGAACATGTTCTGATCGGTCGAAACGCCATGGAAGCCGCCCTCACGCCCCGCCTTCGTCGCCCTCGCCCCAAGGTCGTCACCCTGACCGACGCTGCAGCCGCGCGCGTGAAGGAGATCATGGTCCGGAAGGCGCTTGAGGAGCCCGACAAGCCCTATGCCGGCCTCCGCGTCGGGGTGAAGAACGGTGGCTGCGCCGGCTCGGAATACATCTTCGACTATGCCCTCGAAAAGAATCCGCTGGACGAGGTGATCGAGGACAAGGATGTCACCATCCTCATCGATCCCAAGGCGGTGCTGTTCCTGGTCGGCACCGAGATCGACTACGAGACCACCAAGCTGTCGTCGAAGTTCGTCTTCAACAACCCCAACGAAACCGACGCCTGCGGCTGTGGCGAGAGCGTGACGATCCAGCCGGCCGTTGAAGCCGCAGATTGACCCCGAAGACGCCAACGGCCTAATCCAGCCCATGGTCAAAACGATCTTGGTCTATTCGATGGGCGAGGTAATCGGCGACGGCTTGATCAAGCTGCCCTTCATCGCCGGCCTGCGCGCCGCCTTTCCCGACGCGCGGATCAGCTGGTGCGCGGCCAAGGGCGAGACCGTCTATGCAGGACCGCTGAAGGCCGTCGTCGACGGCTATATCGACGAGATTCTGACTGACGGCCCGACAGGCGCCGGAGCCTTCGACATCCTGCCGTGGGTGAAGCCGTTTGGCGGCCGCAAGTTCGATCTGGTTATCGACACCCAGGAAAATCTGCGCCGCAGCGCCGTGGTGCGTCGTGCAGCGGGCGTCTTCGTCTCCGCCGCACGACAAGCGCGGACCCGGGATTGGCCGGTGGCGGTCACCGACCGGCTCGCGAAGTTGCTGGCTCTGGCCTCAAGCGGGCAGGGCGCGCCGACGCCGATCGTCCTGGCACATCCCGACGCCCTAGCAGCCGCCAAGGCCCTGCTGCCTGACGGCTCGACATATGTTGGCCTGGCCCCGGGAGCGGGCGGACAGGACAAGCGCTGGCCTCTGGAACGCTATTTGGCACTGGCGCGCGAGATCGCGATAAAGGACGCAGTTCCCGTGTTCTTCTTCGGGCCCGACGAAGCCGACGACGCCGCCAGGGCGCGGCGCGAGGCGCCGACCGCGTTGTTCCCCGAATCGGATCGCCACGACGACTATCCCCATGTGAGGGGCCCGCTGCTGGTCATCGCCCTGGCCAGTCGGCTGAGCGCAGCCGTGGCCAATGACGCCGGCCCCGGCCACATGCTGGCGGCCGGCGGCGCGCCGCTGTTGTCTCTACAGAAGGACGCCCGCAAGGCCGTGAAATTTCGCCCGGCCGCCGCCAAGCTTGAGATGCTGGTCGCGGAAGACTACGGAGACGGCATGGTCGCCTTGCCCTTCAACGCGGTCTGGAGCGCCCTCGCGCGCCTGATGTCCGGAGTCGCCTGAATGCCCATCCTTGCGCCCATCTCGGCCGGCGAACTGATCGACAAGATCACCATCCTGCGCGTGAAAGCCCAGCGCATCGGCGATCCGGCCAAGGAGGCCAATGTCCGCAAGGAGCTGGCGTTGCTGGAGGCCACCGCGCTGTCGCACATTCCGCCCAGCGCCGATATCGAGCGCCTGACCGCTGAACTGATGGCCGTCAACGCGGCCCTGTGGGACGTCGAGGACGGTAAGCGTGATTGCGAGCGTCGCCAGGACTTTGGCCCCGACTTCGTGGCCCTGGCGCGCCGCGTCTATATCGAGAACGACCAGCGCGCCGCGATCAAGAGGGCGATCAATGCGGCGGCTGGTTCCGATATCGTCGAAGAAAAGAGCTACAAGCCCTATCTGGCTGGCTAGCGCCCCTTGAAGGCCGCCGCGCGCTTCTGAAGGAAGGCGCTAACGCCCTCAATGAAGTCTTCGGTCTTGCCAGCGACCTTTTGGGCCTTGCGCTCGGCGTGCAACTGACCGTTCCAGTCTGCGTCAAGGCTCTCCCAGACCAGCTTGCGGATCGCGCCAAGAGCGATCGGGCCGTTGGCCAGTTCTCTGGCGATGGTCGTGGCGGTGGCGATGAGTTCGCCATCGGGCACGCAGCGATTGACCAGACCCCACTCAAAGGCCTTGGCGGCCGAAATCCGGTCGCCCAACAGCATCATCTCCATGGCCCGCGCCTTGCCGACCAGTCGCGGCAGCAGATAGGTCGAGCCGCCGTCGGGCACTAGGCCGATGCGACGGAAGGCCTGCAGGAAGTAGCCGCTTTCACCGGCCACGATCATGTCGCCCATCAAGGCCAGCGAGCAGCCTACGCCAGCGGCCGCGCCATTGACGGCGGTGACGATCGGGTAGGGGAAATCACGCAGGGCAGTCATCATCGGATTGTATACGGTCTCCAGCGCAGAGCCGGCGTCCGGTTTGCCATCGACGTCCAGCTCGCGTGCGGCCGGGCCACCGCCAGAGAGGTTCGCTCCCGAGCAGAATCCGCGGCCTTCTCCCGTGATGATCAGTGCGCGCGCCTGCAGCTTGCCATGAGCGATCGCGGCCAGAGCATGGGTGATCTCGCGTGCCAGATCCATGCTGGCGGCGTTCAGCGTCGTCGGATCGGCCAGGGTAATGGTCGCGACGCCGTCCTCGGCGGTTAGGCGAATCTTTTGATAGTCCATGGCGTCCTCCCAAGGCTTGGCGCTCTTTGGACGATAGCTAGGCCCCACTAACCCGGGGGAAGGCCAGAGGGTTTTTCACACGAAAACGCCGCCGTTCACGAAAACGGCGGCGCTGGCTGTTGGCAAAGAGGCGAAAGTCTAGGCGGCGTTGGCTGAGGCTGGCTTGTTTTCGGCTGAGCTGACCTTGTTGCGGCCGGTGCGCTTGGAAGCGTACAGGGCCGCGTCCGCGCGTTCCATCAGGGAATGGCTGCTTTCGTCCTTGGCCCGCTCGGCGAAACCCGAGGAGATGGTGATCGTGCCCAGGTCTTCATTGGTCGAGCGGCGCTTGAGCATGCGGGAAGAAACTTCCACGCGGATCTCTTCCAGGCAGCCGGCGACGATGCTCGACGACTCCCGCGGGAAGATCATCGCGAATTCTTCACCGCCGTAGCGCGCAGCGAAGCGCGGCATGGCGGCGAGCCGGCCGATGACGGATGCGACATAGCGAATGACCTGGTCGCCGGTCTGGTGACCCCAAGTGTCGTTGAAGCCCTTGAAGTGATCGATGTCGAGCACGGCCAGGCAAAGGCTCGTGCCAGCCTCGTCGCCCTCCGAACAGGCGCGATCCAGCTCTTCGTCGAAAGCCTTGCGGTTGGCCAGGTTGGTCAGACCGTCGGTCGTGGCGTCGCGTCGAACCTGCTCCAGGTGTTCGCGCAGGCGGTCCACCTCGGCAGTCGATTCGGCCAGGCGCGCTTCTAGCGACTGGTTTTCCTTGTGAACAAGGCGGGTGGCCTGGGCCAGGCTGGTGACCATCGACTTGATGGCCCCGACATCGGCGCTGTTGTCGAGATCCTTTGACACCCCGTCCAGTTGCTTACCGAACGCGGCGTTGGTCTTCTGAGCGTTCTGGATGGCCTTGGAGACCGACTCCAGTTCCTTGCTCAGCAGGTCGCCGGCGTCACGGATCTGTTCATTCAGCTTGGCCTTGGGGAGGTAGGCTGCGGCAAGTTCCTCACTGACCATTTCGGTCAGCGGTTCACCAAGGGAAATCAGTCGGGTGAGTTCCCGCGCCAGCGCGCCCTCGGGATCGGCGACATAGTGGGTCCAGAGTTCGAAGTTGAGCGCGGTGGGCCAAACCTGATGCCGCTCCATCAGCTCCAGGGCGCGTTTCGCGATCTTGTAGGCCTCGGGGCCGCGCAGCGTAGTTTCGACGTCCGACATCTTTTCTTCCCCCGTCGGCGTGTTCCCGTAGCGAGAATGCCGATCGCTTGGAGTCGCAGTCTAGCTGCGAGAGTTCAAACGAGGCGTTAAGAGCGAACAAGGTTCTCTTGCGCTTCCCATTTTCGCCAATCATTGTGAACACTGATAAGATGAGCCCCGCAGTGGGCCGGCGGGAGGATCGCGACCATGAACGCAACGACAAATCTGAAGCTCGACGCCCATAGAGCGGAAATGGATCACGTGCTGCAGCGCCAGAAGGCGGCGCATCTGCGCGACGGTCCCTGGTCGGCAGACCAGCGCATCGACCGCCTCAACCGCTGCATCGATCTGTTGATCGGCCATCAGGCGCAGATCGCAAAGGCGGTAGGTGCCGATTTTGGGTCTCGCTCGCCGGAAGCCACCGCACTGACCGACGTCGCCGGGTCCATCGGGCCGCTGAAGTTCGCGCGCGACAATCTCGCCAAGTGGATGAAACCACAGAAGCGCAAGACGACGCCGGCGATCCTGGGCCTGTTCGGTGCGAACGCGGGAATCCAGTACCAGCCCAAGGGCGTGGTCGGCGTGATCAGTCCCTGGAACTTCCCGGTCAACCTGACCTTCGCACCGTTGGCTGGCATTCTGGCCGCCGGCAACCGCGCGATGATCAAGCCGTCTGAGTTCACCCCGGCGACGTCTGACCTGATGAAGGCGATGTTCGCCAAGGCCTTCACCGAGGAAGAGATTGCGGTCTTCGTCGGCGGCGCCGAGGCGGGGCAGGCCTTTTCCGGCCTAGCCTTCGATCATCTGGTCTTCACCGGCGCCACATCGGTGGCCCGCCATGTGATGCGCGCGGCGGCCGAGAACCTGGTGCCGGTCACGCTGGAACTGGGCGGCAAGAGTCCGGTGATCCTGTCGCGCGGCGCCGACATGGCCACCGCCGCCGCCCGGATCATGAATGGCAAGACCCTGAACGCCGGCCAGATCTGCCTGGCGCCCGACTATGTCTTTGTGCCGTCCGATCAGGTCGACAGCTTCGTGGCTGAAGCCAAGGCGGCCGTCAGCCGCTATTTCCCGACCCTGAAAGACAATCCAGACTATACGGCCGTCGTCGCCCAGCGGCACTTCGATCGGATCTCGGGTTATGTCGATGATGCCCGCGCAAAGGGCGCGACCATTGTCGAGATCAATCCAGCCGGTGAGGACCTGTCACAACAGCCGCACCGCAAGATCGCCCCGACCCTGATCCTCAATCCGACCGACGACATGGCGGTGATGCGCGAGGAGATCTTTGGCCCGCTGTTGCCGGTGAAAACCTATCAGCGCGTCGAAGAGGCGGTCGACTATATCAACGCCCATGATCGGCCGCTGGCCCTCTACTGGTTCGGGACCGATGAGGCCGAGAAGGACTGGGTGCTGGAGCGCACCACCAGCGGCGGGGTCACGGTCAATGATGTGATCTTCCACGTGGCCCAGGAAGAGCTGCCGTTCGGCGGCGTCGGCCCGGCTGGCATGGGCGCCTATCACGGACATGACGGCTTCCTGGAGTTCAGCCACCGCAAGGCGGTCTTCCAGCAATTGAAGAAGGACATCGCGCCGATGCTGGGCCTGCGTCCGCCCTATGGCGACGGTATCCGCAAATATCTGGCCGGTCAGATCAAGCGCTAACCCGGAACCTGGGCGGTGGAAGGCTTCAGCGCCCCATCGCCCAGGGATCCAGCGGCTGTCGCGCCTCGTGGCGGACAAGACCGTAATAGCCCGCCACCCAGACGATAATCCCGACGATCAGGCCGCCGATGAAGCCAATCGGCGTCGCGAACCAGAGTGTCAGGCTGGCAAGGCCCGTCGCCAGGCCGAGCATCGACCAGCGCAGCAGCATGTTGAACGCATGGTAGGTACGCTCGTGCGCCAGCAGATCTGATGAGATTTGAGAGTCGCTTCCGGCTTGCATGCCAAAAACCTCCGAGAGGGCTCGGATCGGCCATGGCGTCGCGCGGGCGGCGCCTCGGCCAGAGCCGAGAACGCCGGTATCCTAAGCTCATTTCACAGGAATGGCGACGCCTGCGCGTTGCCGTCCCGATCAGTCGTCGGACGAGACCTTGGGCAGACGCGGCGGAGCGCGCATCAGGAAGGCCGGGGTGTCTGAGCCAAAGCCCACAACGCGGCGGTCGTCGTCGTCCTCGCGGCCGCGCACCGGCTGGACGCCGCGCACGGGCGAGGCGGGGCGAGCTTCGCGTTCCGGAGCGGCGGCGCGCTCGGGACGGGCCCGGTCGTAACCGCGTTCGCGCGGAGTCTCGGCTTCAGTCTCGACCGCAGCGGCGGCCTCGACGCGCTCAGGACGGGGGCCGCGTTCAGAACGATCACGGCCGCGACCACGATCACGGCCGCGTTCACGGGCCGGGCGTACTTCGGCTTCAGCTTCAACGTCAGAGTCGACCTGAACGGGGGCGACGGCCTCGACGACTTCCGGCTCAGCGGCGCGTTCCGGTCGGTCGGCGCGCGGACCCCGTTCGCGCGGCTTGCGCTCGCCACGGGTGCGGGCGGGGCGACCCTCGCGGGCTTCCACGGGTGCTGCGGGCGCGGCTTCGATCACGCCCTCAACAGGCGTCGCGGCGTCGACCGGAGCGGCCTCGGCATCGCGAGTGCGAGCGCCACGGCCGCCACGGGCCGAGCGTTCGCCGGCTTCGCGTTCGCCGCCGCGATCACGGCTCGGCGGCGCGCCACGACCACCACGCTTCTTGTCGCCGTCGCGATGGACGGTGACGGCCTGCGAATAGTCGAGGTCGAGCTTTTCTTCGTTCGGGGTCGAGCCGATCAGCTTAACGACCTTGTCGAAGCCCTTGTCGTCGGCCGGGGTGACCAGCATGTAGGTGATGCCCGAGCGGCCGGCGCGGCCGGTGCGACCGATGCGATGCACATAGTCGTCGGCATGGTGCGGGACGTCATAGTTGAAGACGTGGCTGACGGCCGGGATGTCCAGGCCGCGCGCAGCGACGTCGGAGGCCACCAGGATCTTCAGTGAACCATCGCGGAAGGCCGCCAGGGTCTTCATGCGCTGGCTCTGATCGAGATCACCGTGGATCGCGGCGGCATCAAAGCCGTGCGAGCGCAGCGACTTGGCCACGACATCGACCTCGGTTTTGCGATTGCAGAACACGATGCCGGTTTCGATCTGGGCCTTTTCGATCAAGGCCCGAAGCGCCAGGCGCTTGGCCTTGGGGTCGGAGGAGGGCACCTTGACCAGCAACTGGGTGATGTTGACGTTGGTCGTCGCCGGGCGCGTCGCCTCGATCCGCACGGGATCCTTGAGGAACTGCTTGGTCAGGCGGGTGATTTCCGGCGGCATGGTCGCCGAGAAGAACAGGGTCTGCTTCTTGGGCGGCGTCATCTTGAAGATGCGCTCGATGTCGGGAATGAAGCCCATGTCCAGCATGCGGTCAGCCTCGTCGACGACCAGGAACTGCACGCCGGTCATCAACAGCTTGCCGCGTTCGAAATGGTCGAGCAGGCGGCCAGGGGTAGCAATCAGAACGTCGACGCCCCGATCCAGCTTCTTTTCCTGGTCGCCGAACGAGACGCCGCCGATCAGCAGAGCCCACGAGAGCTTGGTGCCCTTGGCGTACTTTTCGAAGCTGGAGGCGACCTGATCGGCCAGCTCGCGGGTGGGAGCGATGACCAGGGCGCGGGGCATGCGCGCCTTGGCGCGGCCCGTCATCAGCTTGTCGATCAGCGGAAGGGTGAAGGCGGCGGTCTTGCCGGTGCCGGTCTGGGCGATACCCAGAACGTCCTGCCCGGCGAGAGCGACCGGAATGGCGGCGGCCTGGATGGGTGTTGCAGTTGTGTAGCCGGTGTCTGCGACCGCTTGAAGGGTCGTGGGCGACAGCCCGAGTTCGGAAAATTCTGTCATATCAATCTGGCTGAACTCAGAGCCGCCCGTGTTTGGGCGAACGGGCGGCGCGGATTCGCCTGACCTGCTCCGAAGCTGGGGATAAATAGGCTGAACCGCGTCAAAGTCAATGATGGCGCGCGGGCGGGCGCGCACGACCAAGATGGATGAAAGCGGCTGGAAGACCTCCGCAAAAGCCTGGATTGCTGGCATGGGCGAGAACGGTGACTTTGGCCGTCAGCACGTGCTCGACAAAGTCATGGTTGAGCGTCTGTCCGGGCTGGTCCGGGGAACAGCCCTTGATGTCGGATGCGGGGAGGGGCGGTTTTGCAGGATCTTGCGTGGGCAAGGTTTCGAGACGGTGGGTCTGGATCCGACCGAGGATCTGCTCGACGCGGCGCAAGCGCGTGACCCTGACGGCCTCTATGTCGAGGGACGCGCGGAAACTTTGGTGTTTGCCAACGCCAGCTTCGATCTGGTGGTGAGCTATCTGAGTCTGATCGATATCGAGGACGCCCAGACCGCCATAGCCGAGATGGCGCGGGTGCTCAGGCCGGGCGGGACGTTGCTGGTCGCCAATCTGGCCAGCTTCAAGACCGCCGCCGTCCATGACGGCTGGCAGCGCGATTTGCTGGGACGCCTGACCCATTTTGCGATGGACCGCTATCTGGAGACGAGGAGCAGCCGGGAAAGTTGGCGCGGGATCTCAATCCGCAATTGGCATCGGCCGCTCAGCGAATACATGCGCAGTTTTTTGGCTTCAGGCCTGATCCTCACCCATTTTGAAGAACCCTCCGCGACGGGCGGCGACCCAGCCAAGGCCGAACGCTACAATCGCGCGCCCTGGTACGTGGTCATGGAATGGCACAAACCGTCCTGAGTGCTGGCGCCCGCCCTTGGCGCGCTCTATATCCGCCGAGCACATGACCATAGATCAAGACTCCCGCCTTCGGCGGCTTCGCTTCCGCGCCTGGCATCGCGGTTTCCGGGAAGCGGACCTCATTCTGGGGCCGTTCGCGGACAACCACGGCCACAAGCTGACCCCACAGCAACTGGATACGCTCGAGGCGCTTCTGGAAAATCCGGACCGCGAGATCTACGCCTGGATCGTCGGGCAGGAAGCCACGCCCGCTGAGTTTGAGACGGACGTGCTGGCGATGATCCGCGAGTTCCGCTTTGAGGCCCATGCCGTCCGCCCGGTCGGCGACGGCGCTTAAGAGAGTTCCATGGCCTACGACGCCAAGCAGATCGCCAAGGCCGCAGGCGGCCTGACCCTGTCCGGCGCGCCCGAGGGGTTCGACGCCCTGGTGATCGGCGACATCGCGCGTGCGCGCGGCGGCCTGACCGCCTTCGTGGCCCGCGACACCGCCCGGGCCAACGCCTTCGCCGACGCCCTGAAGTTCTTCGCCCCCGAGATCGAGGTGGTGATCTTCCCGTCGTGGGACTGTCTGCCCTATGACCGCGTCGGGCCCTCGGCCGGCGTCGCCGCCCAGCGTATGGCGACCCTGTCGCGTCTCGCTCGGGGACTGGGTTCGGCAAAGCCCGCCATCCTGGTCATCGCCGCGCCGGCCCTGCTGCAGCGGGTGCCAGACAGGACCGTGCTGATGCGCGCCAGCTATTCGGCCAAGGTCGGCAGTAGCGTCGATATCAAGGACCTGGAGCGCTATTTCGCGGTCAACGGCTATGTCCGGGCCTCCACTGTCTCGGAAAAGGGCGAGTTCGCGATCCGGGGCGGCGTCATCGACGTCTATCCGTCGGCCGCCGAGGAGCCGGTGCGCCTGGACCTGTTTGGCGACACGCTGGAAAGCATCCGCGCCTTCGATCCCGAAACCCAGCGCTCGACCAAGCAGCTCAAAGAGATCGATCTCCTGCCGGTCAGCGAGGCCCTGCTGGACGCCGAGGGCATCTCTCGGTTCCGCCGCGGCTATGTCGCCAAGTTCGGCGCCCCGGGCGATGATCCGCTTTACAACACCGTCAGCGAGGGTGGCCGTCGCGCCGGTCTCGAGCACTGGCTGCCGCTGTTCTACGAGCGGATGGCGACGCTGTTTGACTATCTGCCCGACGGTGCCTTGGTCGGTGTCGATCATCAGGCTTCTGAAGCGCGGGACGAGAGGCTGGCGATGATCGCGGACGCCTATGACGCACGCGCCAGCGCCGACCGCAAATCTGCCTATCGCCCTCTCGAGCCTCAGGCGCTGTATCTGACGGCGGCCGAGTGGGATCAGGCGCTGGACGATCGCCCGCATCGCCGGTTCACACCGTTCCAGCCCCAGGGGCTGGATGTCATCGACATGGGCGCCAAGCTTGGCCGAGTTTTCGCCGCTGAGCGCGCCCAGGACAGCGTGAACCTCTTCGAAGCCACGGCCGACCACGCCAGTGCTCTGGCGGCCCAGGGCAAGCGCGTGCTGTTCGCCTCGTGGTCGGAGGGCTCGTCCGAGCGGCTGGGGACCATGCTGGCCGACCATGGCCTGAAGAAGATCACCTATGCCGCCTATTGGCAGGCAGCCAAGGCCAATGATCCCAAGACCCCGCAACGCGTCGTGCTGCCGCTGGATCATGGCTTCGAGACCGAGACCCTGGCGGTCATCTCCGAGACCGACATCCTGGGCGACCGCCTGGCCCGGCCGCGCAAGAAGCGCCGCGCCGCCAACTTCCTGGCCGAGGCCAGCGCCCTAACCCAAGGCGACCTCGTCGTCCATATCGACCATGGCATCGGCCGCTATGAGGGCCTGAAAACCCTCGACGTCCAGGGCGCGCCGCACGACTGTCTGGACCTGCTCTATGCCGGCGAGAGCAAACTGTACCTACCGGTCGAGAACATCGACCTGCTGACCCGCTACGGGACCGACGGCGAGAACGTGCAGTTGGACAAGCTGGGCGGGGCCGCCTGGCAGAGCCGCAAGTCCAAGGCCAAGGAACGTTTGCGGATCATGGCCGAGGGCCTGATCCAGATCGCCGCCGCCCGCCAGCTGAAGTCGGTGGAAGAAACCGATGCGCCGCAAGGTGTGTTCGACGAATTCTGCGCCCGCTTCCCCTATGAGGAAACCGACGATCAGCTGTCAGCCATCGCCGATGTGCTGAGCGATCTCGGCTCGGGCAAGCCGATGGACCGGTTGATCTGCGGCGACGTGGGCTTTGGCAAGACCGAGATCGCCCTGCGCGCCGCCTTCGTGGTAGCGATGAGTGGCAAGCAGGTTGCCATCGTCTGTCCGACCACGCTGCTGGCCCGTCAGCACTACAAGACCTTCAAGGACCGCTTCCAGGGCTGGCCGGTCAAGATCACCCGCCTGTCGCGCATGGTCACCGGCAAGGAAGCTGCCGAGACCCGTGAAGGCCTGGCCAATGGCCAGCTGGAAATCGTGGTCGGCACCCACGCCATCCTGTCAAAACAGGTGTCCTTCAAGGACCTGGGCCTGGTGATCGTCGACGAGGAGCAGCACTTCGGGGTCAAGCACAAGGAGAAGCTGAAAGAGCTTCGCGCCGACGTTCACATGCTGACCCTGACCGCTACGCCGATCCCTCGAACCCTCCAAATGGCGCTAAGCGGCATTCGGGAAATGTCGATCATCGCCACCCCGCCGGTCGATCGCCTGGCTGTGCGCACCTATATCAGCCCGTTCGACCCGGTGACCCTGCGCGAGGCCCTGCTGCGCGAGAAGTATCGCGGCGGTCAGGCCTATTATGTGGTGCCGCGCATCAAGGACCTGGAGGAGATCGAGAAGTTCCTCCGCACCCAGGTGCCCGAGGTCAAATATGTGGTGGGCCACGGCCAGATGGCCCCGACCCAGCTGGAAGACGTGATGACGGCCTTCTATGAGGGCCAATACGACGTGCTCCTCGCGACCACTATCGTGGAAAGTGGGCTGGATATCCCGTCGGCCAACACCCTGATCGTCCACCGCGCCGACATGTTCGGCCTGGCCCAGCTGTATCAGATCCGAGGCCGGGTCGGCCGCTCCAAGGCCCGCGCCTATGCCTACCTGACAACGCCCAACGAGAAGACCATCACCCTGTCGGCCGAAAAGCGACTGAAGGTGCTGCAATCGCTCGACAGCCTGGGGGCCGGCTTCCAGCTGGCCAGCCACGACCTGGACCAGCGCGGCGGCGGCAACCTGCTGGGCGACGAGCAGAGCGGCCATATCAAGGAAATCGGCGTCGAGCTTTATCAACAGATGCTGGAAGACGCCGTCGCCGAGCTGCGCCAGCGCCAGGGCGCCGAAGCCCTGCTGGAGGATCGTGGCTGGTCGCCGCAGATCAATACCGGCGCGGCCGTGATGATCCCTGACGAATATGTCCCCGACCTCAATGTGCGGCTGTCGCTCTATCGCCGCCTTTCGGAAGCCGAGAAGTCGGCGGATCGCGAAGCCCTGGCCGCCGAACTGATCGACCGCTTCGGCCCGCTGCCGCCCGAGACCGATTCCTTGCTCAAGGTCGTCGCCATCAAGGGCCTGTGCCGCGAGGCCAATGTCGCCAAGATCGACGTCGGGCCCAAGGGCGCGGTCGCCAGTTTCCGTAACGATACCTACGCTAACCCGCTGGGGCTGATGCAGTATGTCGCCAAGAACGGCCTGATCTGGAAGGTCCGCCCCGACCAGAAGGTGGTCATCAAGGGCGAGTGGGATACCCCGGCCCAGCGGCTGGATGCGGCGGAGAAGATCCTGGGGCATCTGGCGCGGATTGCGCGGGAATAGGGCGGGGCGAGCTCTAACGCTCAAAATCCTTTCCATTCCGGAAGCCTCGCAGAGCCTGTCCGGGACCCACGGGCAGGCGCAAAGCGTTTGCCACTGGGTCCCGGCCCTCCGCTTCGCTGCGGCCGGGATGACAAGCCAATCTACAACGAAAAAGGCCGCCCCAACCGGGACGGCCTAAAAACTCGATAAGCTCTAACCGAGCCTTAGTGATAGCGGCGGATCAGCCCCACCAGCTTGCCCTGCACTTCAACCTGATCCGGACCAAAGATCCGCGTCTCGTACTTCGGGTTGGCCGCTTCCAGGGCGATCGAGCCGCCCTTCTTGCGCAGCCGCTTCAGCGTCGCTTCTTCGCCCACCAGCGCCACGACGATCTCGCCGGAAGTAGCTGTGTCGCCCTTCCTGATGATCACATAATCGCCGTCGAGGATGCCGGCCTCAATCATCGAGTCACCCTGCACCTCGAGCACATAGTGCTCGCCGCCGCCCAACATGCTTTCCGGGACCGGCAGGCGGTCGCGTTCGTGCTGGATGGCGTCGATGGGCGTGCCGGCGGCGATCTTGCCCAGGATCGGCAGATCACGGCTGTCATTGGCCGGCGCCGAAGCGCCGCTGCCGCCGCTCATGGCCGGCGCACCGCCACCGCCTTCGACCACCTGCGGCTTGAACGTCCCGCGCCCCTTTGGCGGCGAAGCGGTCGTCGCCTGTTGCGGCAGCTTGACCACTTCCAGCGCCCGAGCACGGTGGGCGAGGCGGCGAATGAAACCGCGCTCCTCAAGCGCCGTGATCAGACGGTGGATGCCCGACTTTGATGCGAGGTCCAAAGCCTCTTTCATTTCGTCGAACGACGGAGATACGCCGCTCTCCTTGATGCGTTCGTGGATGAACATCAGCAGCTCGTGCTGCTTGCGCGTGAGCATCTCGACCTCGACGAAGACGCGGAACAAACCGCAAACCTGGCCAGTGTTCTCTAGGCGTTCTTCCTTAATGTCAAGTTGACGACCGAGGAACGCGAAGGGCTCGACATTCGTTGGTGGCTGACGATTTTCACAGGGGCGTCAGCCATGAGCTTCCAGCAGTTGAACCCGACCATGCCGGTGTCGGTCGAGGGCAAGGGGACCGGATTTGCCTTTGCAGTCATCGACTACGGGCAGGAACATCACCTGATCTGGGTCGTTGCGATCGACGGCACGGGCGAGATCTGGTCGGCGCCCAACCCAAAGGTTCGCGTGCAGTCTAACTGGACCATGGGTCGCAAGATCACGCCGCCCAGCAATGTCGAACCGCTCAGAACGGCGGCTATCTCGGCCGGGTAAGGGGCACCCTAGACGCAGGAATGCCCACCATGATTCGCCACTAGAGAACTGTCGCTCGCTCGGGATGCCGGGGCGTACAGTCGCGATAGAAGACGGCAAATTGGGCCATGTCCTTGTCATAGTCGCCCGACGGCATGACGGCCTGCCCCAAGGCCACCACCTTGCGCCTGTAGTCCATCTTGGCCGGCACGATCAGCACGCCGGCCTTGAGGGCGATATTGTAGAAGCCGGTCTTCCATTGCTTGGCCTTGCCGCGCGTGCCCTCCGGCGCAATCGTCAGCATGAACTCGTCGCGGCGCGCAAACTCGTCGGCCATGGCCTGGACGGTGTCGCCAGATCGGGAGCGGTCCACCGGCACGCCGCCCAGGTCGCGCATCAGGCGCGCGAAGGGCCAGCGGAACAGCGAGACCTTGCCCATGAAGCTGAGGTTCAGATCAAGGGCGTCAGTCGCACCCAGGAAATAGACAAAGTCCCAGTTGCTGGTATGAGGCGCGGCGATGATCACGAACTTGCGGGTATGGCTCGGCGCGGCCCCCTCGATCGTCCAGCCTTCTCGCTTGAAGAAGGCGACAAGGGACCCTTTCACCACCCGGGCGATCCAGTGCATCAATGCCCTCCCGAGCGGTCCCGACCGCCTTGATCGGCCGGTTGTCATTTATCTGGAGTGTGAGCGGCGAGTCGGCAAAACGCCAGACCGGTTGTACCCGGAATGGCCTCAGCCCAGCAGCGTGCGGGTGGCCTCGGCCACATTGGCCTGCCGCATCAGGCTTTCGCCGACCAGCATGGCGGTGGCGCCGGCCGCTTCCATCCGCACGACGTCGTCGTGGGTGAAGAGGCCGCTTTCTGTGACCAGCAGGGCGCCCATCGGGGCGTGGGCGGCCAGGCGCTCGGTGACGGCCAGATCAACGACGAAGCTCTTCAGGTCGCGGTTGTTGATGCCCACCAGGGTCGCGCCCAGTTGGCCGGCGCGGGCCATCTCGGCCTCGTCATGCACCTCGACCAGAGCGTCCATACCCAGGCGCTCGGCCTCGCTCACCAGCTCTGCGGCCAGAACGTCGTCGATCATCGCCAGGATCACGAGTATGGCGTCGGCGCCCAAGGCGCGACTTTCCGAGACCTGCCAGGGATCGACCAGAAAGTCCTTGCGGATGCAGGGCAGGCTGACAGCGGCGCGGGCGTCGATCAGATAGGGATCAGCACCCTGGAAGCTGGGCCCGTCCGTAAGCACGGACAGGCAGGACGCGCCGCCGGTCTCGTAGGCGCGGGCCGGGGCCGGCGGATCAAAGTCGGCGCGGATCAGGCCCTAGGACGGCGACGCCTTCTTGATCTCGGCGATCAGGGCCAGCTTGCCGGACGCATGGCCGTGCTTCAGCGCCGTCTTGAAGCCGCGCGGCGACGAGGCGTTCCGCGCAGCGTTATCGAGCGCGGCCTGGGTGCGGCGGCGCTTGCGATCGGTGACCTCGTCGCGCTTGTAGGCGGCGATCTTGGCCAGGATGTCGGTCATGCGCTCGCCAGTTCGGTATTGGTGGCCGCGACCAGGCCGGCCAGGGCCGCCTTGGCCGCGCCGCTGTCGATAGAGGCTGCAGCGGCCTCGATGCCTTCGACCAGGGTCTCGACCTTTTCGGCGACCAGGAAGGCGGCGGCGGCGTTCAGCAGGACTATGTCGCGATAGGCGCCCATTTCACCGTCCAGCAGCCGGGTGAGAGCGGCGGCGTTGAAATCGGGCTCGCCGCCGGTCAGGTCGGCCAGCGAGGCGCGGGGCAGGCCCACGGCTTCCGGAGTGATCGTGAAGAAGCGCACGACGCCGTCGCGCCATTCGGCGACCTCGGTTTCGCCGGTGGTGGTCAGCTCGTCCATGCCCTGGCCGTGCACCGACCAGGCGCGCTCGGCCCCCAGCGCGCCCAGGGCCCTGGCGATGGGCTCGACGAAGCGCGGGGCCGAGACGCCCATCACCTGACGCTTTGCGCCGGCCGGATTGGTCAGCGGGCCCAGCAGGTTGAAGATGGTGCGGAAACCCAGTTGCTGGCGGATCGGCGCGACATGCTTCATCGCCCCGTGGTGAGCCTGGGCGAACATGAAGCAGATGCCGGCGTCGTCCAGAGCCTTGCGCTGCTGCTGGCGGCTGGCGTCGATATTGACGCCCAGGGCGGCCAGGACGTCGGCGGTGCCTGATTTCGAGGTCACGGCGCGGTTGCCGTGCTTGGCGACCTTCAGTCCGCCGCCCGCCGCCACAAAGCCGACGGCGGTGGAGATATTCAGGGTATGCAAGCCATCGCCGCCGGTGCCGCAGACGTCGATGACGTCATAGGGATGGTCCAGCATGACGGCCGCGCGGCGCATGGCGCGAGCGCAGGCAGCGATCTCGCCCACGGTCTCGCCGCGCAGGCGCATGGCGGTGACCGCCGCGCCGACCTGGGCCGATGTCGGCTCGCCACGCAGGCAGGCGCTGAAGAAGACTTCGGCGTCGTCCTCGGAAAGGTTCTGGCCGTCGGCCAGCTTGGCCAGCAGCGGCTTGAAGGTGTCGGACATGGTTGTCGCCTAGATCCAGATTGACGCGTCGCGCTTCACGCCGGCCAGATCGATGAAATTGGCCAGCATCTGGTGGCCCCCTTCGGTGGCGATAGACTCGGGGTGGAACTGTACGCCGTGGACAGGGCGGGTGCGGTGCTGCACGCCCATGATCTCGCCATCGTCGGTCCAGGCGGTGACCTCCAGTTCGGACGGCAGATCTTCGCGGCGGATGGCCAGGCTGTGATAGCGCGTGGCGGTGAAGGGGTTGGGCAGCCCCTTGAAGATGCCCTTGTCGGCGTGATGGATGGGGCTGGTCTTGCCATGCATCACTTGCTTGGCGCGGATCACCTCGCCGCCATAGGCCTGGCCGATGGCCTGATGACCCAGGCACACGCCCAGGATCGGCATGTCTTCCGGCGCGCCGCGCAGCAGGGGCAGGCAGATGCCGGCCTGGTCCGGAGCCTTGGGGCCGGGCGACAGCAGGATCGCGGACGGGCGCAGCGCCAGGGCCTGCTGCACCGTAAGGTCGTCGTTGCGATGGACCAGCGTTTCGGCCCCAAGCTCGTTCAGATAGTGGACGAGGTTGTAGGTGAAGCTGTCGTAGTTATCGATGACCAGGATCATGACCTAGCTTCTAGAACGGCCGGGCCGGAAGCGGGAGGGGGTTTGCGGCATTAGAGCGCGAGAAAGGCTTAAGGCGATTACAGATCGCTTGGCGTGGGGCATGGTTGTTCCATGGTCTCGTCTGATTCCGCCCTCGATCCTGTCGCCATCGCCTATGCCCGCGCTCTGCTGCGGCCAAGGGAGCGTCGCCAGAAGATGGCACCCGTCCTGGCGGCGGCGGCCTTTGCGGCGATCTGCGCACTCAGCTTCGCCACGGTGATGGTTTTAGCGCCGCCGGCGGTCACCCAGCATCTGCCGGCCGACCGCCTGGGGTATTAGGCGAAGCGCCAGGCCTCTTCGGCCGCGCGTTTGAGGGCGCGGGACTTGTGCAGGGTCTCGTCATATTCGGCGTCGGGATCGCTGTCAGCGACCACGCCACCGCCGGCCTGCACGTACATCATGCCGTCCTTGACCAGCGCCGTGCGCAGCACGATGCAGGTGTCGACCGAACCGTCGGCGCCGATATAGCCGACGGCTCCGGCATAGCCGAGGCCGCGCTTTTCAATCTCCAGCTCGTCGATGATCTCCATGGCCCGCACCTTGGGTGCGCCCGACAGCGTGCCGGCGGGGAGGGCGGCCATCAGCACGTCGACCGGATCCACCCCCTCGGGCGCGACACCCTCGACATTGGAGACGATGTGCATGACGTGGCTGTAGCGCTCGACCTTGAAGCTCTCGGTCACCTTGACCCGTGGGCCATCGCAGGGCTGGCTGGGCTCGTTCTTGCCCGCCTGCTTAAGCATCGAGACGCGGCCCACGTCGTTGCGGCCCAGGTCCAGCAGCATCAGATGCTCGGCGCGCTCCTTGGGGTCGGCCAGCAGTTCGGCTTCAAGCGCCAGATCTTCCTCCGGCGTGGCGCCGCGAGGGCGGGTGCCGGCGATGGGGCGGATGGTGATCTTGCCGTCGCGCAGGCGGACCAGGATTTCAGGGCTGGAGCCCACCAGATGGCAGCCGTCCAGATTGAGGAAATACAGGAACGGCGACGGGTTGGTCCGGCGCAGCGAGCGGTAGAGCGCGAACGGATCCAGGTCGAACGGAGCGCGGAAGCGGTGGCTGGGCACCACCTGGAAGATGTCGCCGGCCCGGATGTATTCCTTGGCCTTCTCGACCACGACCGCATAGTCCTCGCGGCTGACCGGCGTGGTGAACGCAATGGGCGCATGGCCCTTGCGGGGAGCGTCATGGGCCAGCGGACGGCGCAGGTCGGCCATCACCGTCTCGATGCGGGCCCGGGCGGCGTGGTGCGCGTCCTGGGCTGAGACACCGGCCAGCGGACGCACGGTCGTGACCAGGATGATCTCCTGGGCGATGGCGTCGAACACGGCCACGATCGAGGGTCGGGTCATGATCCCGTCGGGCAGGCCGGTCGTGTCCTCATTGATGTCGGGCAGACGCTCGGCCAGCCGCACCATGTCATAGCCCAACGCGCCGAACACCCCGGCGGCCATGGGCGGCAGGCCCTTGGGCAGCTCGATGCGTGAAGCGGCGATCAGGTCGCGCAGGCTGTCCAGTGCGCCCCCGGCCTGGGGCGTGAACTCGCCGCGGGCGATGGCGTCGCCCTCGGCGACCTCGGCCTGGTCGCCACGACAGCGCCAGACGAAGTCGGGCTTCATCGCCACGATGGAATAGCGGCCGCGCCAGGCACCGCCCTCTACGCTTTCGAACAGGAAGGCATAAGGCTTGCCCTGTCCGATCTTCAGATAGGCCGAGACCGGGGTCTCGAGATCGTCGATCAGCCGGGTCCAGACGACCTGGGGCTGACCGGCATTGTAGGCCTGGGCAAAGGCGTCAAAGGCGGGCTCAAGGCTCATTTCTTTGCACTGCCCGTCTTGGTGGCCTCGGCCTTGGCCAGGGCGTCGGTGTCGACGCCGATGGCCTGACGGGCCAGGGTCAGGTTGGTTTTGGTCTTCAGGCTGGCCTGCGCGCCCAGGCGCGCGGCCTCGCCGAGATCGCGCATCAGGCCGCTGTCGACCTGCGGACGCATCATCTGGGTGATGCGGGCCATGTCGGCGATCTTGCCCGGGCGGACGGTTTCCAGCCTAGCGACCACGAAGGCCATCTGACCGGCCCGCGAGCTGAACACCTCGCCCGGCTTGGCGTTGAACGTGGCCAGCAGCAGGTCACGGCCCAGGCCCTGATGCTGCTGGGCGTTCTCGCGGCTGATGCCCGGCACGCGCTGGACCTTGGAGCCGGCCGCTGCGGCGACGGCGTCCATCGACTCACCCTTCTTGACGCGGGCGGCGAAGGCCTCGGCCTTGGCCTGCAGACGCGTGGTCATCTCGTTCTGCAGCCACACCTGGGCAAGTTGTGGACGGACATCGGCCAGGGCGGGCAGGGCGGCCGGAATGACCTTCTCGACCTTGACGGCGTAATATTCGCCCTTGCCGATCTCGACCAGTTCGCTCTCGCCGCCCGAGCTCAGGTCAAAGGCGGTCTTGAGCATGTCCGGGGTCAGGCCCGGGATCGGTTGGCCGGTCTGGTCGGTCCCCTGGGCGGTGATCGGCGAGGTGGTCATCACCATGACGCCGGCCTTGGTGGCGGCGGCAATCAAGTCGGAGCCTGCGTCGTGGGCGTCCTGATAGGTCTGGGTCTGGTCATAGGCCTTGGCCTGCGCACCCTGGGCCAGGAGTTCGGCCTCGATCTGCGGGCGCACGCTGTCCAGGCTGGCGACGGCGCCGGGGGTGACCTTGGTCACCTTGACGACCGAAATGCCTAGGCTGCCGGTGATCGGGGCGCTGACCTGGCCGGCAGCCAGGCTGAAGGCGGTGTCGGCGACCTTGCGGTCGGGCAGGGCCGACTTGGGCTTGTCGTTGATGACCACCGGCTGCTTGCCAAAGGCGCTGGCCACCACGGCCGGCTGGTCGCCTTTGGCCAGGCGCTGGGCGATGACGGCGGCGGCCTTGGCGTCGGGGGCGACGATCTGGACGAGCGAACGGGTTTCCGGGGTCGCCAGGGTGTCCTTCCGGAAATCGAAGGTCTTCTGCACGTCGGCCGGGTTAATGGTCACCGACGGCTCCAGCGCCTGGGCGCTGACGCGCATGATCGACAGGACGCGGGTCTCGGGGCGCGTCAGGCGCTCGGCGTTCTGCTTCATGAAGGCGTTCAACTGAGCGTCGGTCGGATCGGCAGGACGCCCGACTGTGGCCGGATTGATCGCGAAGGCCGCCAGGTCGCGGCTCTCCAGACCATAGGCCGCCTGCAGGGCGCCATAGATGCGCGGCGCATGCAGGCCATTGGCGACGCCGGTGAAGACGTGGGTCTGGGCGATCTCATCGCTGAGCGAGACCTGATAGCTGTCGGGCGTCATGCCGTTCTCGCGCAGCAGGGCCTCGTACATCTTCGGATCGAACTTGCCGGTGATCGGATCGAACGGGCGCTGGCTGGGGTGCAGGTTGCTCATCTGCTCGCGCACGACGTTGCCGATCAGCTTGTCCGACGGATGGATGCCGAACTTGCGGATCACCTCGGACATCGATTCCTGCAGCGCCACTTCCTGCAGGATCTGGCGGTCGACGCCGCGTTCGACGGCCTGGTCGGGCGTCAGGCTCTCGCCCGAGCGGCGCTCGGTTTCCTTGCGGTAGTTCTCGTAGCGGGTCTTGAAGTCCGCCGCCGAGACTGAACGCGATCCCGCAGCGACGACGCCCGAAAGGCGCGGTCCGTTAAACACGTCGCTGATCCCGAACACGGCGAAGCTGACGATCAGCAGGCCGAAAAGGATCACCGCGAAGGGCGATTTGGCGAAGGTGCGGAAACCGGCGAGCATGACTTGGAAAACCTTCCTGACTTACCGCGTGCGTCGGCGCAGCAGGCGTGAGCCTGAAGCGACGCTGCGGGCGCGAGCAGCGGGTATAGTAGAGCGGGGGGCGAGGGGGCAAGCCACGGCGGTCTTGACTTCCCATGGGCGAGCGAGGTCAAGAGCTTCTCCATGACCCTTTCAAGCCTGAAACCCCGGCCTTTGATCGCCGGCAACTGGAAGATGAACGGCCTTGCCCAGGCCCTGGACGAGGCCCGTGCCGTGGCCGGAGGCGTTGACGCCAGGCCCGCAGCGACCCGAGTGGCGATCTGCCCGCCGGCGACCCTCCTGCACCGCCTGAGCCAGGCGCTGGAAGGCTCCAGCGTGCTGACCGGAGGGCAGGATTGCCATGCAAGGACCAGCGGCGCCCATACGGGTGACATCTCTGCGGCCATGCTGGTCGACGCCGGCGCCGCGCTGGTTATTCTGGGCCATTCTGAGCGGCGCGAGGATCATGGCGAGACCAGCGCCCTGGTGGCCGCCAAGGTCGAGGCCGCCCTGGCGGCCGGGCTCGAGCCTATCATCTGCGTCGGCGAAAGCCTCGCTCGGCGCGAAGCCGGCTCGGCGCTGCAGGTCGTAACCGCCCAGATATGCGAATCACTGCCGGCCGCTCTGGCAGGACAGGCCTTCTCGATAGCCTATGAGCCGATCTGGGCCATTGGTACCGGCCGCACGGCGACGATCGCCGATATCGAAGAGATGCATATGTCGATCCGGGCCCAGTTGATCTCGATGTTCGGCGAAACCGGCAAGGCGCCGCCGATTCTCTATGGCGGCTCGGTCAAGCCCGATAACGCGGCGGAAATTCTTCGCGCGGCCGAGGTCGGGGGCGCGCTGGTCGGCGGAGCCTCACTCAAGGCCACCGATTTTCTGTCGATCATCGCGGCGGCTTAAGGGGCACGCGAATCCTTCGAACTCGAACCGAAGCCAGGTCAAATATTTCCGATAATACTAATTAGACGAACAATGCGTGTAGGCGGGCGGATTCTATTTTGAAGTGCGATTTGTGAGGGTTTTTATGGGCTTAGGTCCACGGAGATTTTCACATGGGATTGCGCTACGGCCATATCACGATAGAAGAACGCCACCTGATCTGTCGCTGGCGTGACGCCAAGGTGCCTGTCCGGGTCATCTCCGAGCGCCTTGGCCGCCATCCATCGACCATCCATCGCGAGATCCGGCGCAATTGGTTCGATGATGGCCCCTGGCTGCGCGGCTACTTCGCCATCGCCGCCGACGAGCGCGCCTCATCTCGACGCAGGCGCGTCGGCAAGCTCCATCGTGATCCAGAACTAGCCCGTTTCGTCATAGAGCGTCTGCGAAATACTTGGTCGCCAGAACAGATCGCCGGTCATCTCAAGGCGACTCGGCAGCTCCAAGCCTATGCCTGCCACGAGACCATCTATCGCTACGTCTATGGCCCAGATGGCCGGGCTGCAGAGCTCTATAAGCTGCTGCCGAGGATGCGTCGGCGCCGGCGCGCGCGCTATGCCCGACGGCCGCGCGGCCTGCATATCCCGGTGCAGAACACCATCGCACAGCGCCCCGCCCACATCGGCGAGCGCCAGGGCTACGGCCATTGGGAGTGCGATCTGATCGCTTTCTGCAAGGAATACGGGCGTCACAACATCACGACGCTGGTCGAGCGTCGAAGCCGGTATCTGATCATGATCAAGAACCCGAGCCGCAGCTCGACGGGCATCATGGCCGGCCTGGCCGAGCGTCTGGAGCCGTTTCCTCCGCTGATGCGGCAATCCATTACCTTTGATCGCGGCACGGAGTTCGCTTTCTTTGCCACCTTGAAGCGCTCGCTGGAGATCGAGAGCTACTTCTGTAAGCCGCAGGCACCTTGGCAAAAAGGCACGGTCGAAAACACCAATGGTCGCCTGCGGCGCTTCTTGCCCAGCGACACGGACATCGCGTTGGTCCCGCCGGAGAAGCTGCTGGAGCTGACCACGCGGCTCAATCGGATCCCGCGCAAGTGCCTCGGATACCGCACGCCGGAGGACGTACTTGCCGAGCAGATCGCGGCGGCGGCGGTGACACGGGCGACGAACGGGCTCTGCGCTCCGTGACGGCTCCGCGCCCGCCCGTCGCCCGACTGCCAAGGCTTCAAAAACCTGACGTGACAGGAGGTCCCCTCCCCGTCATCCTGCCCGGGCTCTCCGTCGCACTTCAGTTAGAACCCACACCGCCATTTAGTAATGTCGCACCGTGCCATTTAGGCATGTCACCCTCCGTCGCCGGAGTGCCAATGTCCCGAGACCCTGAAGTGACGGGAGGGTCCCTCCCCGCCATCTTGGCTACCCTGGCATCGGGGTGGCGCGCCCTGCTGGACTCGAACCAGCGACCGCTCGCTTAGAAGGCGAGTGCTCTATCCAACTGAGCTAAGGGCGCGAACCGGGAAGCCTCGGTGCGCGGACGCTAGAGCCCTTTCCGACCCGATGGCTTCATCAGGGTCGGACGAAAAGGGGCTCTAAATCAGAAGTTTAGAGCGTTTTTCGATCCGATAACCGTTTCACACCTATCGGAAAACGCTCTAGTGCGTCCAGGGCTGTCTGCGACCAGCCGCGAAGTTGTCGGCATAGGCCTTGATGATGCGCTTGGGAGTCTTGGGCTCGAACAGCTGGAAAGCCAGACCGTTGTTCTGAGCGTAGGCCACCGCTTCCGCGCGGGTTTCGAAGGTCAGACGAACCTGCCCATTCATGTCACTCGACTGGGTCCAGCCCATCAGGGGGTCCGAACGGAGCGCCGAGACGGGTGCAAATTCCAGAACCCAGTCCTTCGTCTTGGCCTTGCCGGACTGCATGGCGGTCTTGGCGGGGCGATAGATGCGGGCCAGCATGAACCTCTCCAGTCTTTAGCCGATGGTCGGAGCGGCAGGATTCGAACCTGCGACATCCTGCTCCCAAAGCAGGCGCGCTACCAGGCTGCGCTACGCTCCGACACATCGGCAGGGGCGTGCTCTACAAGGGTTCGTCGTCCGGATCAAACGGGAACGGCGACAATCTCAAAACCGATCAGTTTTTCGGGAAGATCCGGTGCAGGACCTTGTCGCCCGGCAGGATGCCAAGCTGCGCCGCACGGCCGCCGGCAATCTCCAGCACGCCCAGGATCGGACCGCCCGAAGGCAGTGGCATTTCGTTGTGGGGCTGAGCGTTACGAACGATCGACAGCACACGTCCGTTGGGCGCGATGTAGATGATGTCCAGCGGGATGAGCGTGTTCTTCATCCAGAACGCGGCGGGCTGCGGCCTGGCATAGGTGAAGAGCATGCCCCGATCAGCCGCCAGGGCCTTGCGGAACATCAGCCCCCGCTGCTGCTCGGCATGGGTCGCGGCAATCTCGACCTCGAAGCGCGCGCGTCCTTTGGAGGTCAGGATCTCGACGGCCTCAAGCTTGCCTGCGGGCTTGGCGACAGCGACCTCGCTGGCCAGCAAAGCGCCAGCCAGCAGCGCCGTCAGCACCGCCCTTCGTCCCGGTTCGCAGATTACCGCCACTTTCAAGCCTCGCTCGCCATTGCGCGGGACTCGCAGCCTAGCGCCACGCGTCCCGCCACGAAATGGCGGATCTGGATGGCCAAAGTCAGGCGTCGCCCGGCGTGATCTCGGCCACGACCAGGCCCTTGGGCCCCTTGGCGAAGCGCACCAGGACGCTATCGCCGGGCTGGAGGTCTTCCAGGCCGCCGCGGCGCAGGGTCTCGATGTGGACGAAGATGTCGCCAGATTCGGCGTCGCGCACCACGAAGCCGTAGCCCTTGGTGCGGTTGAACCATTTGACCTTGGCGTGCTCCGCGGGCCCTTCGGGGGTGAGGGCCAGACGCCCGCCGCCGCTGTCCAGCCCGGAGCGGAAACCGCTGCCCAGCCCGTCACGCTCGCGGCGCGGCGCGGCGTCAGCGAAGGTGCGGCGCGGCCGCTCAAGCGCCGAGGGCGCCGAACTCTCGTCGAGATCGACCACCTCACTGACCTGCCACCCCTTGGGGCGTCGCACCACGTCACAGACGATCACAGCGCCCTCAAGCGCTGTTTCCCGGCCGCAATTACGCAGCGAGGTCACGTGAAGAAGCACGTCCTTTAGGCCGGTCTGGCCAGGATCATCCGGAACGATGAACCCGTAACCCTTGCCAACATCGAACCATTTTACGCGTCCGCTGATCCGCACGAGGTCTTCGTGCGCACCCACGGCGTCGAAATCGTAACCAGACATTCCGCCCCTCTGGCTCGCCCAATCAGCCCAACGGGACGAGCGCCACAAGAATAACACTGTTCTCGCGTAAGGAGAGCCGTCAATGGTCAATTCGCGTCAAGCACGCGCGCACAGGAGAGGCGCGACATTTCGTCGCAGCGACTTTCTGGCAATAATTCTGAAATGCAGCCGCAGGCATCGCCAATGCAGCTTTTAGTGGTAGTCCCTAGGGGAGTCGAACCCCTCTCTCCAGAATGAAAATCTGGCGTCCTAACCGATAGACGAAGGGACCACGGCCCCGCGAGGAAGCGGGTGTATAGCCGCGCCGTTTGGGGCGCGCAACCCGCAGGCAAGCATTTTTTCCGTTCACCCACAGACGGGGCGACAGCACCTGAAAATGCTGTTGGCGATCAACAGGCGCGAGGGTCGGCGGCGTCCTCGATCTCCAGCTGCACGCCGTTGCGTCCGTTGTAGTCGTCGGGCTTTAACTTGCCCGCGACGTGCAGCGCGCCGCCGCCGGACAACAGCCGCCGACCCAGGTCGGTTTCGGCGCTGCGCCAGGAAATCGCCTTCAGGCGCTCGCCTGTCGGGCCGACCAGATCCATCTTCACATGGCCGCCCTTCAGCGCCATCACGCGGTCGGCGCGAACGCCGGTCAGGGCGAACATCGGCTCGGGATTGCCGGGGCCGAACGGCGCCAGGCGCTGGAAATCCTCGTAGAGCGCGCGATCCGCGCCCTTGGGCTGGACCAGGGCGTCGATCTCGACGGCCTCGGGGCCGACAGCCTCCATCTCGCCGGCCAGGCGCTCCTCCAGAAAGGCGCGCAGCTCGGGTATCGAATCAGGGCGAATCGACAGGCCCGCCGCCATGGCGTGACCGCCGCCCGACATCAACAGGCCTTGCTCGAACGCCGCCTGGATCGCCGCGCCCAGATTGACGCCGGGCTGCGATCGGCCCGAACCCTTGCCAACATTGGCCGCCCGGTCGATACCGATCACCACCACGGGTTTGCGATAGCGCTCGCGCAGGCGGCCGGCGACGATGCCGATGACCCCGGGATGCCACCCCTCCCCGGCCACCACGATGACCGGCGCGTCCGGATTGAAATTGCTGCCGCGCTCCAGCACGGCTGCGGCTTCCTCGACCACGCCGGCCTCGACGGCCTTGCGCTCGGTATTGAGAGCGTCGAGCTCCTCGGCGAGCATCCGGGCTTCCTCGGGATCATCCGTGGACAAAAGGCGCGCGCCGAGGTCCGAACGCCCGATGCGGCCGCCCGCGTTGATGCGCGGCCCCAGGATGAAGCCGGCATGGAACACCGACGCGGGCCCAGAGCCCTTGCCGACCTCGAACAGGGCCTTCAGACCCGGATTGCCCCATTGGGACATGGTGCGCAGGCCCAGCGTCGTCAGGGCGCGATTGAAGCCGACCAGCTGGGTGACGTCGCAGACCTCACCCATGGCCACCAGGTCCAGCCACTGGCGCGGATCCGGCTGCGGTCGCTCATCGGTGAACAGGCCACGCTTGCGGGCCTCGCGGTTCAGAGCCGTCAGCAGCACAAAGGTTACCCCGGCTGCGGCCAGAACGCCCTGCCCGCTCTGACATCCCGGGCGATTGGGATTGACCACGGCGGCGGCGGCCGGCGGGTCCTCGCGCATCAGGTGGTGGTCGATCACCACCACCTCCAGCCCGATGGTTGCGGCGCTGGCGATGGCGTCATAGGCCGCCGCGCCGCAGTCCAGCGTCACCACCAGTTCGGCGCCGGTGTCGCGGATGGTCTTGAAGGCCGCCGGGCTGGGGCCATAGCCCTCGGTCAGACGGTCGGGAATATAGATCGGCAGCTCGACGCCCATGTGGCGGAACCAGCGCACTAGCTGGGCTGCGCTGGTGGCCCCGTCGACGTCATAGTCGGCGAACACCATGGTCGGCCGGCCAGCCTCAAGAGCGTCGATCAGGATCTCGGCGGCCCGGTCCATGTCGGTGAAGCTGGACGGGTCAGGAAACAGCGCCTTCAGGGTCGGGCGCAGATAGTCCTCGGCGCCGTCGACACCAACGCCCCGCGCCGCCAGGGCCCGCGCCAGGGGCTCGGACAGGCCGTGCACCTGCTGATGGCTGCGGGCCGCTGCGGGATCGCCAGGCCGCTCGCGCCAGGCCCGGCCACTCAGCGAGCGGGAGACGCCAAGGAAGTGGTCCTGATCGATTGGCGCATGACCGTCGGCCATGGCTAGTTGATCCTGGGCTGGGGAGCGGTGAGCATCGCGCGAGTCTATCCGTTTTCCGGGATTCGCTCCATGCGCCCCGGCGGCGTCAGTCGCGGTCGCTCACGCCGCCGAGACCAGATCAACCTCGTTGGCCGAGCCCAGCACCACCGGCACCCGCTGATGAAGTTTGCTCGGTTGCAGGTCGAGGATGGCCGTCTTGCCGTCAGTCGCCTTGCCGCCCGCGCGCTCGACGATCAGGGCCATCGGATTGGCCTCGTAGAGCAGGCGAAGCTTGCCGGGCTTGTCCGGTTCGCGAGCGTCCCACGGGTACATGAAGATGCCGCCGCGCATCAGGATGCGGTGGACGTCGGCCACCATCGAGGCCACCCAGCGCATGTTGAAGTTCTTGCCGCGCGGGCCGTCCTTGCCATGCAGGCAGCCGTCGACATAGCGGCGCACAGGTTCGGCCCAGTGGCGCTGGTTGGACATGTTGATCGCGAACTCAGCGGTGTCGGGGCTGATCGCCACGGTCTCGTGGGTCAGCAGCCAGACCCCCTCGGCGTTCATCGTGAAGCCGAACACCCCCTTCGAAAGGGTCAGGACCAGCATGGTCTGCGGGCCATAGACGACATAGCCGGCGGCGACCTGCCGGCGGCCCGGCAGCAGGAAGTCGGCTTCGGTCGCCTCACGGCCCGCTGGGGCCGGCAGGATGGAAAAAATCGTCCCGACCGAGACGTTGACGTCGATATTGCTCGAACCGTCCAGGGGATCGAAGGTCACCAGAAAACCGCCCGCGCGGCCCGTGGTCTCGATCTCCTCCAGTTCCTCCGACGCAAGACCGGCCACGGCGGGGCAAGCCTTCAGGGCGTCGCGCAGAATGTCATTGGTGATGATGTCGAGCTTCTTCTGCTCTTCATCCTGGACGTTGACCTGACCGGCCGCGCCCAGGCTGCCAGAGATAGCGCCAGAGGCCACGACCCTGCTGATCTGAACGCAGGCGGCGGCGATCACGGCGACCACGCCCTTGACCGCATCGTCGTCGGTCTGCTCGGCGGCTAGGTGGTCGGCGAGGGTTTTCAACGTGATCATTCAGGATCTCGAAAAGTTTGGTGGATTCGCCGCGACCTTAGCCGCTGGCCCGTGACGATCCTACACCCGGCGCTTCATTCGCACTTCGCGGACCGTGCCTGTCGAAGAGTTCATCACCAGGGTGTGGGTGTGCACGAAGCCATCCCTGTAGCTGACCCCGTCCAGCAGATTACCCCAGGTGACGCCGGTGGCCGCGAAGATAGCGTCGGCGCGGACGATGTCGTGCAGGTCGTACTTCTTGTCGAGTTCGGTAATGCCCCACTGGGCGGCGCGGGCCTTTTCGTCGCTGTTGCGGAACAACAGCCGACCTTGGAACTGACCGCCGACGCATTTGAGCGCCGCGCACGCCAGCACGCCCTCGGGCGCCCCGCCGGAGCCGACATAGAGATCGATGCCGGTTGAGGGGTCGGTCGTGTTGATCACCCCGGCCACGTCGCCGTCGGTAATCAGATAGACCCGCGCGCCGACCGAACGAACGCTGGCGATGATCTCGGCATGTCGCGGACGGTCCAGCACGCAGACGGTGATGTGGGACGGATCGACGCCCTTGGCGGCGGCGACGGTCAGCACGTTCTCGGCCGGCGTGCGGTCCAGATCGATAACGCCCGCCGGCAAGCCGGGCCCGCAGGCGATCTTGTCCATATAGGTGTCGGGCGCGTTGAGCAGCGTGCCCTTGGGCGCCCAGGCCATCACCGCCAGGGCATTGGGCATGGCCTTGGCCGCAAGCGTCGTGCCTTCCAGCGGATCCAGAGCGATGTCGATGGCGGGGCCTTTGCCCGTGCCGACCTTCTCACCGATATAGAGCATCGGCGCTTCATCGCGCTCGCCCTCGCCGATGACAATTTCGCCGTCGATGGCCAGTTCGTTCAGCGCGTTGCGCATGGCATCGACGGCGGCCTGATCGGCGGCGATCTCGTCGCCGCGCCCGACCAGGGTCCATGACGCGATGGCTGCGGCTTCGGTAACGCGGACCGCGTCCAGGACCAGCGAGCGGTCCAGGGTCTTAGAGCTCATCGACGTCTCCCAGCCTTGTCAGGCTAAATTCTCGGCCGCTTTTCGCGGTTCTCAGATGCGCGCGACGCGCAAAAGGCGCGGCCGCTCTAGCACGGCGCGCAGTTTTTCGATGCGGCTAATCGCGTCGAGGAGATTGGATTCCGGAGTCGCATGTGTAACGAGCACGATCGGCACGCCGCCCGCGCCCTCGACGGGCTTTTGCAGGAAGCTGTCGATAGAAACGCCGCATTCGGCCAGGGTTTCAGAGATGGCGGCGATGGCACCCGGTTCGTCGCGGACCATGATCCGCAGATAGGCCTTGCCCACCGTACGGCTGGGATCGACGGCGATGAACGGCTTGAGGTTTCCGGCCGGAGCCTGGAACACGGGACGCACGGCGCCGGTCATCACATCGGCGATGTCTGCGGCCACGGCGGCGGCGGTCGGCCCTGCGCCGGCGCCAGGGCCCTGCACGAAGATCCGGCCGACGCGACGGCCCTCGATGAACAGAGCGTTGAGCGCCCCGCCCGCCTGGGCCAGCGGATGCTCCAGCGGCGCCAGCGACGGATGCACCTTCACCGCCACGCCGTGGTCGGTGCGCGAGGCCGAGGCGACGAGCTTGATCCGGTAGCCCAGATCCTTGGCCAGCTTGATGTCGAGCAGTTCGACGGCCTCGATGCCCTCAATCTCGGCGGCCGCGAAATTGGGCGCACAACCAAAGGCCAGGGCCGCCAGGATGGTGATCTTGTGACCGGCGTCGAAGCCGCCAACATCCATGGTCGGATCGGCCTCGGCATAGCCCAGGACCTGAGCCTCGCGCAGCACGTCAGCGAACGAGCGGCCGGTCTTCTCCATCTCGCTGAGGATGAAGTTGCAGGTGCCGTTGAGAATGCCGGCGACGGAGTCGATGTCGTCGCCGACCAAAGCCTCGCGCATCATTTTCACGGCCGGAACCCCGCCCATGACCGCCGCCTCGAACAGCAGCGGCACGCCCTGGGCTTCGGCCAAAGCCGCCAGCTCGGCGCCATGCTCTGCGATCAGGGCCTTGTTGGCGGTGACTACCGGCTTGCCGGCCTTCAGAGCCGTCTCGACCGCAGCCTTGGCCGGGCCGTCCGAACCGCCGACCAGTTCGACGAACAGGTCGATATCCGGCGATCCGGCCAGGGCGACGGGATCGTCGAACCAGGTCAGGCCCGAGATGTCGGTCGCGCGCGGCCGCGACCGCGACCGAGCCGAGACGGCGGTGACGATGGCGCGGTCACCGGCCGGCGCGAAGTCGGGGCGCTCGGCCAGGAACTGCAGAAGGCCACCGCCAACCGTACCGAGACCGGCGACGCCGATGCGCCAGGTTTTGTTCGTCATCTTCGAATCCTACTCGCGAAGCCCGTCCGTTAGACCGGCTCCACCGAATTGTGGTGCTTGGCCAGGATGGCGTCGGCGTTGGTGATGAATTTCTTCACGTTGCGCGCGGCCTGACGGATGCGGTGCTCGTTTTCGACCAGACCGATGCGGACATAGCCCTCGCCGTACTCGCCAAAGCCAACACCAGGCGCCACGGCGACGCCGGCCTCCTCGATCAGCAGCTTGGAGAACACCATTGAGCCGGCCTCGCGATAGGCCTCCGGAATTTTGGCCCAGGCGAACATCGAGGCGGGCGGATTGGGTATGTCCCAGCCGGCGCGAGCCATCGATGACACCAGGGTGTCGCGACGCGCCTTGTAGATGCTGCGGATCTCGTCGACGCAGTCCTGCGGTCCGTTCAGAGCGGCGGCGGCGGCGACCTGCACCGGCGTATAGGCGCCGTAGTCCAGATAGGACTTCACGCGAGCCAGGGCCGCGCAGATGCGGGCGTTGCCAACCACCATGCCCACGCGCCAGCCGGCCATGGCGTAGGTCTTCGACAGCGAATTGACCTCGACGGCAATGTCCTTGGCGCCATTGACCTGCAGGATCGACGGCGGCGGGTTGTTCTCGAAATAGATTTCGCCATAGGCCACATCGCTGATCACCAGAAGGTCGTGCTTTTTGGCCAGCGCCACGGCGTCCTTGTAGAAGTCCAGGTCCACCGACTGGGCGGTCGGGTTCGAAGGATAGGAGAGGATCAGCACGCTAGGTGGCGGCACCGAGTGTTTCACCGCGCGGCTGATGTTGGACAGATAGTCCTCAGGTGTCAGGGCCGGTACGTGGCGAATGACGCCGCCGGCCATGATGAAGCCGAAGGCGTGGATCGGGTAGGCCGGGTTCGGACAGATGATCACGTCGCCCGGCGCCGTCAGGGCCTGAGCGAGGTTGGCGAAGCCTTCCTTCGAGCCCAGGGTCGAGATCACCTCGGTATCGGGATTCAGCTTTACGCCGAAGCGGCGGTCATAATAGCCCGCCATGGCGCGACGCAGGCCGGGAATGCCCTTGGAGGCCGAGTAACGGCCGGCCTTGGGATCACGCGCCGTCTCGATCAGCTTGTCGACGATGTGCTGCGGCGTCGGCATGTCGGGATTGCCCATGCCGAAGTCGATGATGTCGGTCCCCTCGGCGCGGAGACGCGCCTTGATCTTGTTGACCTCTTCAAAAACGTAGGGCGGAAGGCGGCGGATGCGATGAAAATCGGTGGTCATTTTGGGGCTCTATGCGCCGCTCCGGCGCTTCGGGAGCAAAAGACGGGCATGGATAGACCCCGAGCGGGGCCTCGCCAAGCCAGTTCAAGGAAGATTATGCCTTCGCCGGCCTATTTGGGCTGCGGCGAAGGCGCGCTAGCTCGGCCACGCGCCGCCGCTGCGAACGCTTCGGTGTCGGCGCGATCAGCATCGGTGGGCGCGCCGAAGTCGGGCGCCTTGGCGGCCGCGCGCGCGCGGGCGGCGTAGCCCTCGGTGTCGGTCAGCTTGAAGGTTTCCGGCGCTGCGTCACGACGCAGCTTGGCGGCGGCGCGCTGTTCGGCCTCCACCACAGCCTTGATCCGGGCCGGTCCGCGCACATCTGTGGGGACGGCGGGGATGTCCGCAAAGGACGGACGACGGCCGTTGTGGCGCGCAGCGGCGCGGGTTGCCTCGGCGATC
This sequence comes from Caulobacter sp., assembly GCA_031415995.1. Classification (GTDB taxonomy): domain Bacteria; phylum Pseudomonadota; class Alphaproteobacteria; order Caulobacterales; family Caulobacteraceae; genus Caulobacter. The sequence continues at coordinate 41,335 of JANOSS010000170.1, forward strand.
GGCGAAGACGGATCGACCTTGGCCGTCTTGAACGGCGAGGCGCAGCCCGACACGGTCAGAGCCGTGAGACCGATTAGCACGCCGAGCCGTGCGATTTTGCCTGTTGCACCGTTCATCTTGTCTCCGGTCTTATGCGATGATCGCGACGAACAAAAGGCCGCGCGCGTCGGCAAGCTGACGAGACGGTAGAAAAGAAGCGGGAAGAACCAGCATGGTTACGGCGAAAACACCCCCAAAGCCGCGCAAGGCCGCTGCTTCCAAGGCGAAAACGGCCTCTCCCAAGCCCAAGGCTATCGCCAAGCCTCCAGTCCCGCCGCCCGAACGACCGCCGCATCAGGAAGCGCCCAAGCCTCAAGACGAATCGACCCGAGCCAACGCGGCTTCTCGAATTCCGCCATCGATGCTTGGCTTGGATGCGATGATGTCGCCCGATCAGCGTCAGATGCTGGAGACACTGTCGGCCAATCTGGCCCGCGCCGCGGTGACCGCCCAGGGTGCCATCGCCGAAGCCGCTCTGCGCCAGGCCGATCGTCCAGCCGCGCTGAATGCCGACCCGTTCCACGTCGCCCCGGCCATGAACGCGGTGATGTCCGGCCTGGCCGCCCAGCCGGACCGCATGCTGCGCGCCCAGGCCGATCTTTTTGGTCGCTACATGGAACTGTGGCAGTCGGCTGCCCGTCGCGCCGCTGGCGAAGACACCAAGCCCGTCGTGACCCCTGCCAGCGGCGACAAGCGGTTCAACGATCCCGACTGGGCGTCCAACCCCATGTTCGACATGATGAAGCAGTCCTACCTGCTGACTTCGAACTGGCTGAACGGCCTGGTGTCCGGGGTCGAGGGCGTCGATCCGGCTTCGAAGCGTCGGGTTGAATTCTTCACCAAGATGCTGACCGACGCCTTCTCGCCGTCGAACTTCCTGATCTCCAACCCCGCCGCCCTGCGCGAGGTGATGCAGACCAACGGCGAGAGCCTAGTGCGCGGCATGGAGAACTTCGCCGCCGACCTGGATCGCGGCGGCGGCCAGCTGGCCATCAGCCAGACCGATCTGGAGAAGTTCAAGGTCGGAGAGAACGTCGCCACTGCCCCGGGCAAGGTCGTCTACCAGAACGATATCCTGCAGCTGCTGCAGTTCGATCCGACCACGGAGCAGGTTCACGAAATCCCGCTGTTGATCGTCCCGCCGTGGATCAACAAGTTCTACATCATGGACCTGCGGGCCGAGAATTCGATGATCCGCTGGCTGACCGGCCAGTGCTTCACGGTGTTCGTGACCTCGTGGGTCAATCCCGACGCCAAACTGGCTGCCAAGACCTTCGAGGACTACATGCTGGAGGGCATCTATGACGCCACCCAGCAGGTCATGACCCAGACCGGAGTCGATAGGGTCAACACCGTAGGGTACTGCATCGGTGGCACCCTGCTGTCCTGCGCCCTGGCCCACATGGCCGCCAAGGGCGACAAGCGGATCAATTCGGCGACGTTCTTTGCGGCCCAGCAGGACTTCGCCGAGGCCGGCGACCTGCTGCTGTTCACCAATGAGGAATGGCTGCAGTCAATCGAGCAGCAGATGGACGCGACGGGCGGCTTCCTGCCTAGCCAATCGATGGCCGACACCTTCAACGCCCTGCGCGGCAACGACCTCATCTGGTCGTTCTTCATCAGCAATTATCTGATGGGCAAGGAGCCCCGCCCCTTTGACCTGCTGTTCTGGAACGCCGACCAGACTCGCATGCCCAAGTCGCTGCACATGTTCTATCTGCGCAACTTCTACAAGGACAACGCCCTGACCAGCGGCGCCCTGACCTTGGGCGGTGAAAAGCTGGACCTCTCCAAGGTGGGGATCCCGATCTATGTTCAGTCGTCCAAGGACGACCACATCGCCCCCTACCGCAGCATCTATCGCGGCGCGCGGGCTTTTGGCGGACCGGTGACCTTCACCATGGCCGGCTCAGGCCACATAGCCGGCGTGATCAACCACCCCGACGCCAAGAAGTACCAGCACTGGACCAATGACACCCTGCCCGGCTCGGTCGAGGCCTGGATCTCGGGCGCAGAGGAGCATCCGGGCTCGTGGTGGCCGCACTGGGCTGAGTGGCTGCGCGCCAAGTCCGGCCCGCTGGTCCCGGCCCGCGCCCCGGCCAAGGGCAAGCTCAAGCCGATCGAGGACGCCCCCGGCAGCTATGTGCGGGTGCGATCCGACACCTGATCGTTGATAATACACTCGCTGGACGGCGTTCGCCCAAAACTCGCCAGGATTGCAGTAGAGCTTCCCCGCCATGCTAGCGATCAGCCGCCGTACGACCCTGGGAATGATTCTCGCCGCGCCGGCGTTTGGCGCGACGGCGGCGACGCGCGACGGCAGGGATCTGGCCATAGCGGCGCGCGAGCAGATCGGGGTGACCAAGGCCTATGACGCCAGTTATCGGGCTATCGCCTATCCGCTAGGCGACGTGCTGCGCACCACCGGCGTCTGCGCCGACGTGCTGGTCCGCGCAGCCCGCGACGCCTGGCAGATCGACCTGCAGCAGCGCGTCCACGAGGACATGGTTCGAAACTTCGACGCCTACCCCTCGCGCAGAACCTGGGGCCTTAAGAGGCCGGATTCCAATATCGATCATCGCCGGGTGCTGAACCTGGAAACCTATCTACAGCGCCAGGGCGCACTGCTGAGCCGATCAACACGACGAGCGGCGGGCGATAGCTTCGACGAACCTCGCCCGGGTGACATCCTCACCTGGCGGGTATGGGGCGAGCGCCCTCACCTCGGCATCGTGGCGCGCGGCCCCGACAGCGCGCGTGTGGTGCACAATATCGGCGTCGGAACCAAGGAGGAGCCGCTGTGGATGTTCAAGCTCCACGCAGCCGTGGCGCACTATCGCTGGCGAGGCTGAGCCGAAACTTCAGCCCTGATCAGGAAACGCCGGCTCCGCCGGCGCGGCGGATCAAAGACCCGCCTCCTCCTTCAGGCCCAGCATCAGGTTGAGATTCTGCACCGCCGCGCCGGACGCGCCCTTGCCCAGATTGTCGAGCAGGGCCACCAGACGGGCTTGACCACTGGTGTCGGACCCGAACACGAAGATCTTCAGGCGATTGGTGCCGTTCAGGCCTTCCGGATCCAGGGTGATCATCGTCCGGGCCTCGTCCAGCGAGGCGACCTGGACAAAGTGCTCACCCTTGTAGTGCGCCGCATAGGCGGCGTGGATGTCACGCAGACAGCGGCCGTCTTCCAGCGTCGCCAGGTGCAGCGGCAGTTCCACCAGCATGCCCTGGGCGTATCGGCCCACTGCGGGGGTGAAGATCGGCCGGGTCAGCAGGCCGCCGTGCTTCTGGATCTCGGGCACATGCTTGTGCGACAAGCCCATGGCGTAGATCCGGTACGGGGCCTCGGTGTAGTTCGGCGCGGCTTCGTCTTCGAACTCGGCGATCATCGCCTTGCCGCCGCCGGTATAGCCCGACACCGCGTTGAATGAGATCGGCAGATCCGTCGGCAGGATACCGGCCGAGACCAGCGGCCGGGTCAAGGCAATGGCGCCGGTGGCGTAACAGCCGGGGTTGGAAATCCGCTTTGCGGCAGCAATCTTGCCGCGCTGCTCGCGGTCGAGCTCTGCGAAGCCGTAGGCCCAATCCCCCGCCGTGCGATAGGCCGTTGAGGCATCGATCACCTTTACCGACGGATTTTCGATCAGGGCGACCGCCTCCTTGGAAGCCTCATCGGGCAGGCAGAGGATCACGGCGTCGGCGCCGTTCAGCATCTCCGCCCGCGCGGCCGGGTCCTTGCGCTTGTCGGGATCGATCGAGATCAGCTGAAGATCGGTGCGTCCGACCAGACGCTCGCGAATTTGCAGACCCGTGGTGCCGGCTTCGCCATCGATAAAGACCCTGGGCGTCATGCTGACTTCCGATCCAGACAAAAAGCATTCACGCGTGACGGGCGCCGAAACCGGCATCCACTTTCGGCCGTCACGCTATGCGGCAAAGAAAAAGGGCGCTCCGGTTTCCCGAAGCGCCCTTTTCCAAACGCAGTGAACCGCGTTTAGCGCTTCGAGAACTGGAAGCTACGACGAGCCTTGGCCTTGCCGTACTTCTTGCGCTCGACCACGCGGCTGTCGCGCGTCAGGAAGCCGTGCGGCTTCAGGACGGGTCGCAGCGAGGGTTCATAGTAGGTCAGGGCCTTGGAAAGGCCGTGGCGCACGGCACCGGCCTGGCCCGAGAGGCCCGAACCTTCAACGGTGACGACGACGTCGAACTGGCCGAGGCGGTCGGTGACCTGCAGGGGCTGGGCGATCATCATGCGCAGGACCGGACGGGCGAAGTAAACTTCCTGGTCGCGGCCATTGATGGTGATGGTGCCCTTGCCGGGCTTGATCCAGACGCGAGCGATCGCGTTCTTGCGCTTGCCGGTCGCGTAGGCGCGGCCCTGGGCGTCGATCTTCTGGACGGCCGGAGCGGCCGCTTCGGGGTTGCTGGACAGGCTGGCCAGCGCGTCAAAGCCTTGAGCTTCGGACATGACTTAGGCGCTCCGGGTGTTTTTGGCGTTGCGCGCAGCGAAATCGATCGCTTCCGGGCTCTGCGCTTGGTGCGGGTGCTCACCGTTGTTG
>JANOSS010000171.1:0-15665 GCA_031415995.1 Caulobacter sp.
CCCCTCTGGGGGAGGTGGCCCGGAGGGCCGGAGGGGGCTAGCGCGGCCTAAGCCCAGATGACCCCCACAATCGCTCCGCGACAGCTCCCCCAAAGGGGGAGCATCTGCCGCCTAAACCTCCTCCACCCACGCCTTGATCAGCTGATGGGCAATGGCCAGGGCGGGCGGGGCGAAGGTGCCTTCCAGCTCGCCGCGGATCAGCGCTCCGGCCTCCGCCTTGGTGAACCAGCGCACCTCTTCCAGTTCCGTCTGGTCCGGCCGCGCGTCGGCGCTGTCGACCTGGGCGATCAGGCCCATCATCAGCGACGAGGGCCACGGCCACGGCTGGCTGGAGTGGTAGCGCACCGAGGTCGCCGTCAAGCCGGCCTCTTCCATCAGTTCGCGGGCGCAGGCTTCCTCGATGGTCTCGCCGGGCTCGAGAAACCCGGCCAGGGCCGAGAACATGCCGGGCGGCCACAGGGCCTGGCGACCCAGCAGGCACTTGTCTGCGTGCACCGCCAGCATGATCGCCACCGGGTCGGTACGCGGGAAGTGCTCGGCCTTGCAGGCGGGGCAGATGCGCTTCCAGCCGCCGTCACCGACCTCCGAAGGCTGGCCGCAGGCGCTGCACCAGCGATGGCGGCGGCGCCATTCGAACATCGAACGGGCGGTGGCCAGGATGCCGGCGTCGGCCGGGGGCATCGAGGCGGCGATCCCGCGCAGCTCCTCGAACCGGCCCAGACCCTTCAACGGCCCTTCGGCCGGATCGGCATTGCCGTCCAGGTCGACGGCGAACACCGCGATGTCCTTCCACAGGCCCAGGAACAGCAGCTTCTCGCTTCCGCCGGCCAGCTCCTCAGCCATGTCGGCGCGCAGATAGGCGATCTGGGCGCCCGTCGGCTTGCCATCCTCGTCCAGCACGTCCTCGACCAGGGGCTTGCCGTTCCACACCGCCACGGCCAGCGAGCTGGCCTCGGCCAGTTTCTCGGCCAGCCAGGACGGATCGCCGCGTCGCTCGCTGGAGCGATCAAGAGGGTTGCCTGCGAAGGTGTTGGTGATGATCGAAAGGGCCATGCGATTTCTGTAGCCCAGCCGAGAAGAGTCGTCACGACGTCGCACGGACTTGCATCGTCCGTCATGAGTCGCGATATAGGCCTTGGAGATCGGTGACGGGCGGAGCCCTCGCCAATCTGGTCAGGGCCGAGAGGCAGCAGCCACAACGAGCCAAGCTTCGGGTCGTCCGCCGGTCTCCACCTTATCTTCCTTAAATCTGTCAGCAGATGGTCGCCGGATGCGAGCGAGCCTTTTGCTGGGCGCTCCGGCGCTCTACAGTTGTCGCCATGGCCGACCACGACGACCTCACAGCCGATTCCGCGCCGCCATGGGAAGAAGAGCCCGCCGAGCGGGACGCGAACACCGCCGACATCTTCGGCGCGCCGTCGGTTGAGTCCTCGGCCGCTTCGGTCGTCGCCGCGCCGCAGCCGGTCGCTGTCGAAGCCCCGAGCGATCCGGACGCCGCCTACACCGTGCTGGCCCGCAAATATCGGCCGCGCAACTTCGAGGACCTGATCGGCCAGGAGGCCATGGTCCGCACGCTGGCCAACGCCTTCTCCAGCGGCCGCATCGCCCACGCCTTCATGCTGACCGGGGTGCGGGGGGTGGGCAAGACCACGACCGCCCGCCTGCTGGCTCGCGCCCTGAACTACGAGAGCGACACCGTCCATCGGCCTTCTGTCGATCTGACGGTCGACGGCTATCACTGCCGCTCGATCATCGAAGGCCGGCACATGGATGTGCTGGAACTGGACGCCGCCTCGCGCACCAAGGTCGACGAGATGCGCGAGCTGCTGGACGGGGTGCGCTACGCCCCGGTCGAGGCGCGCTACAAGGTCTACATCATCGACGAAGTGCACATGCTGTCGACGGCGGCGTTCAACGCTCTGCTCAAGACGCTGGAAGAGCCTCCGCCGCACGCCAAGTTCATCTTCGCCACCACCGAAATCCGCAAGGTGCCGGTGACCATCCTGTCGCGCACCCAGCGCTTTGACCTGCGTCGGGTCGAGCCGGACGTGCTGGTCAAGCACTTCGACAGGATCGCCGCCAAGGAAGGCGCGCGGGTCGACGCCGACGGCCTGGCCCTGATCGCCCGGGCCGCCGAGGGTTCGGTGCGCGATGGCCTCTCCCTTCTCGACCAGGCCATCGTCCAGGCCGACCGCGGGGCCACGGTCTCGGCCGCCGTGATCCGCGACATGCTGGGCCTGGCCGATCGCGGCCAGACCATCGCCCTGTTCGAGGCGGTGATGAGCGGCAAGCCCGCCGATGCCCTGGAAGGCTTCCGCGCCCTGTGGGGCTTCGGTGCCGATCCGGCGGTGGTGATGCTGGACCTGCTGGACCACTGCCATGGCTCGGCCGTGGCCAAGGCCCTGGGTCCCGACGCTCTGACCCTGCCCAAGGAGCAGGCCGCGCGCCTGACCGCCATCGGGGCCCACACTTCGGCCGGCACGCTGTCGCGCCTCTGGCAGATGCTGCTCAAGGCCCATGACGAGGTGCGCCGCGCGCCCGACGCCATGGCCGCCGCCGAGATGGCCCTGATCCGCCTTTGTTATGCTGCCGATCTGCCCGGACCCGAAGATGCCCTCAAGGCGATGCGCGACGGGACCTCGGCCGGCGGCGGCGCGCCCGGCGGCGGTTCGTCGGGCGGCGGCGGCGGCTCTGGCGGCGGCGTCAGCGCCCAGATTGTTTCGATGGCCTCGCCGGCGGCCCAGGCCTTGCCGGTCCTGGCCTCGTTCGACGATGTGCTGGCCCTGATCGCCGCCAAGCGCGACATCGGCCTGCGGCTGGATGTCGAGCAATTTGTCCGTCCGATCAGCTTTCGGCCGGGGGCCATCACCTATGAGGCCGCCCCCGGCGCGCCCGGCAATCTGGCCGGACGCCTGGTGCGGGCCCTGAAGGAATGGACCGGCCAGCCCTGGCTGGTCGCCGCCGAGGGCGGCGGCGGGGCCGAGACCCTGATGGAGCGTCAGAAGCGCGAAGACCGCGAGGCCATGGCCCAGATCAGGGCCGACCCGTTCGTGGCCTCGCTGCTGGCGGCCTTTCCAGGCTCCGAGATCGAGGTCCGCAAGATCCCCGGTCCCGAACCGGCGCCGATCGAGCCGGACGAGGTCGAGGACTAGAGCGTTTTCCGATAAGTGTGAAACGGTTATCGGATCGAAAAACGCTCTAAACTTCTGATTTAGAGCCCTTTTCGTCCCACCCTGATGAAGCCATCAGGTCGGAAAGGGCTCTAGGCCGCCAAAACTGTCATCCCGGCCAAGCGCGCAGCGCGCCGAGCCGGGACCGCCGGAAACGCCGGCGTCTGCCGTGGTCCCGGCCCTTCGGCCGGGATGACATATGAAGTTGGAGTGAGACCATGAAAGACCTTAGCGGCCTGATGAAGCAGGCCCAGGAGATGCAGCAGAAACTGGCCGACGCCCAGGCGCAGCTGGCGCAGACTCAAGTCGACGGCACGTCCGGCGGCGGCATGGTGACCGTGACCCTGAGCGGTACGGGCGAGCTGACCAGGGTAGTGCTGGACGAAACGCTGGTCACGCCCGGCGAGGGCGAGGTCATCGCCGACCTGATCATTGCCGCCCACGCTGACGCCAAAAAGAAGCTCGACGCCAAACAGGCTCAGCTGATGCAGGACGCCGCCGGCCCGATGGCCGGAATGATGGGCGGCCTGCCGGGCATGAAGTTCTAGGACCACCCCTTCCGTTGGAAGGGGATTTTCAAGGAAAAGAATGCCCGCTTCCGCCGGACCCGAGATCGAGCGCCTGATCGCCCTGCTGTCCAAGCTGCCGGGGCTGGGACCGCGTTCGGGCCGGCGGGCGGCCCTGGCGCTTCTCAAGAAGCGCGACACCCTGCTCGCCCCCCTGACGGCGGCGATGGTCGACGCCCAGGCCAAGGTGCGGACCTGCACGGTGTGCGGCTCGCTGGATACCACGCAGCCCTGCGCGGTCTGCGCCGACGACACGCGCGACAGCCGGATGATCTGCGTGGTCGAGGAGGTCGGCTCGCTGTGGGCCATGGAGCGGGGCGGTCAGTTCAAGGGCCGCTATCACGTGCTGGGCGGCCTGCTGTCGGCTCTGGACGGGATCGGACCCGAGGCCCTGCGAATCGGCGAGCTTCTGGCGCGGGTGGCGGGCGGCGAAGTGGCCGAGGTGATCCTGGCCCTGCCGGCCACGGTGGATGGCCAGACCACGGCGCACTATCTGGCCGATCGCTTGGCCCATTCGAATTCAGGCGTGTCGGTGACGATGCTGGCGCGTGGGGTGCCGGTCGGCGGCGACCTGGACTGGCTGGATGACGGCACGATCGCCCAGGCCCTGAGAGCCCGGCGACCCGCCTGAAGCCTAGACGATCGCGCGGACCGCGAACGTTACGCCGACCCAGAACGCCAGACAGAAGCCGACCATCGCGATGCGGCCCCAGGCCAGGCGCGGCGCGGCGATCTTGCGAGCGGCGCTGACGGACGGCGCCTGTTCAAAGCTGATATAGGCCACGGTTTCCTCCATCGCCTCTCTGTCGGAGGCTAAACGCGATCGCGTGGCCCCATGCAACGCCCTGGACACTTAACCAATCCTTACGGTGGTTCGAGGATGGGCGTGACGCGTCAAAGCGTCCCATGCCGGCGGCTGGGGTGGAATCCTTGTCCCTGCAAAGACAAAATTCCCACAGCGCAGGGAGAATCCAACCCAAATTGCCGGAATTTTCTACGATTTTACCCTAATAGTGGCGAAGGCTTCGCGGGCGCGCCGTCCGGACCATCGACGGTCGGCGCCCAGCGCTCGGCCTGGCTGGAGCCCGAACCGCTGTCGGTGTGGCGGACGACCTCGTCGACATCGAGAGCCTCGGTCTCGGCGGCGGTACGGGCGCCGGTCTCGAACTCGACGTGCTGGGGATAGAAGGCCAACCGGCCGCCGATCTCGCCGGCGGCGGGATAGGGGTCCTCGTAAGACCACACCGCATTGTCGATCACCTTGCCGTCGCGATAGATCGTGAAATAGGCGGCGTCGCCCTTGTAGGGGCAGTGCGTGACCTTGTCGGTGCGGCGCAGAAACGCCATCCGCACGTCATCGCGCGGAAAATACCGCACCGGCGGATAGCCGGCCTCGCGCAGCATGACCACGTCGCTGCTGTCGGCGATCTCGTGGCCCTCGAACAGCACGCGCACCCGCGCCGGTTCGGGCTCGATGGTGATCGGATGGCTTTCGTCAGGGGTCTTCATCGGTTTTCTCCCGCACGTGGAATGGGCGCGCTTGCTAAACGCCCGAGACGCGAACTCGGCTACCGGCTGGCAAGCCATTGCTTGTTAAACGCATTGTCGCGTGATCTTCTCCCCTCGAACTGGGGGAGGCGAGGGTGAAACGACCGTAACGGCCGCCCCGACCCCTCATCACGTCAAGGTTAGTGTATGAACATCGTTATCGCCCTGGGCATCCTGGTCACTCTTGTGACCGGCATTCCCGTGCTCATCCAGCTTCTCCGACAGCACCCAAAAGGGCTGCTCATCCTGTTCTTCGCCGAGATGTGGGAGCGTTTCTCCTACTACGGCATGCGGGCCATCCTGATCTTCTATCTAACCCAGCACTTCCTCTTTGAACCCAAGGCCGCCTCGGCCCACTACGGCTCCTACACTTCGCTGGTCTACTTGCTGCCGCTGATCGGCGGCTTCCTGGCCGACAAGTATCTGGGCACCCGCAAGGCGGTCGCGTTCGGCGCGATTCTGCTGGTCGCCGGCCATCTGACCATGGCCATCGAGGGCAAGCCCGCTGTTCAGACCCTGACCTATCAGGGCGCGACCTACGAGTTCCAGGCGCAGGGCCGGGGACAGGAACTGGTTGCCAAGCTGGTCGTCGCCGGCAAACCCTATGACGTCGCCGCCACCAAGGCCGGCGATTTCGAGGTCAAGGGCCTGCCCGCCGACGCGCCCCTGCCGGCCGTGCTGCCCAAGGCCGACTACAAGCTGGACGTGAAGGATCGCGATCCGCTGTATCTCAACATCTTCTGGCTGGCCCTGTCGCTGATCATCGTCGGCGTCGGCTTCCTCAAGCCCAACATCTCGACCATCGTCGGCCAACTGTATCCGCAGGGCGATCCGCGCCGCGATCCGGGCTTCACCCTCTACTATTACGGCATCAATCTGGGCTCGTTCTGGGCCTCGATCCTGTGCGGCCTGCTGGGCGTCACGGTCGGCTGGTGGGCGGGCTTTGGCCTGGCCGGCATCGGCATGCTGGCCGGCTTCGTCGTCTTCGTGCTGGGCAAGCCGCTGCTGATGGGCAAGGGCGAGCCGCCGGAACCCAAGGTCCTGAAGGCCAAGGTGGTCGGCCCCATCGATCGCGAGATGATGATCTACGCCCTGTCGCTGGTCGGCGTGGTCGGCGTCTTCTTCCTGGTGCAGCGCAACCCCGTGGTCGGCGCGGCCCTGATCGCCGGCATCGCCGCCTCGCTGGGCTACATCCTGTGGTTCATGTTCGCCAAATGCGGCAAGGAAGAGCGCGAACGCCTGGCCCTGGCCGTGTTCCTGATCTTCGGCGCGGTGGTGTTCTGGACCCTGTTCGAACAGGCCGGCTCGTCGCTCAGCCTGTTCGCGGCCACCAATGTCCAGCTCGATCTGGTCCAGGCCCCGGTCCAGTGGTTCGGCGGCGCGGTCACCCTGGCCACGTCAGAGCAACTGGTCGCGGCCGGCATCGACAAGGCCTCGACCTTCTGGATCAACACCAGCTTCAACGCGCCCCAGACCCAGGCCCTGAACGCCGGCTGGATCCTGATCTTCGCCCCGGTCTTCGCCTTCCTGTGGACCTGGCTGGGCAAGCGCGGCCGCGACCTGAACCCCGTGGTCAAGTTCGGCCTGGCCCTGATCCAGGTCGGGGCGGGCTTCCTGGTGCTGCAGATCGGTTCCACCTTCGCCGATGGGGCCTTCCGCATGCCGCTGGTGTTCCTGGTGGTGATGTACATGCTGCACACAACGGGCGAGCTGTGCATGTCGCCGGTCGGCCTGTCGCAGATGACCAAGCTGTCGCCGCCCACCGTGGTGTCGTTCATGATGGCCGTCTGGTTCCTGGCCGTGGCCATCGCCCAGTATATCGGCGGCATGATCGCCGGACTGACCACCACCGAAACCGTCGGCGGCCAGGTTCTGGATCCCGCCGCCGCCCTGGCCACCTCGCTGGAGGTGTTCAACGTCATCGGCCTGATCGCCATCGGCATCGGGGTGCTGTTTCTGGTGCTGTCGCCCTGGCTCAAGAAGTGGTCGCACGGCTCGGACGACACCGACGCCGCGCCCGCGGATAGCGCCACGAAGATCCACTAGGGGCTCTGCAAACACGAAAGGCCCCGGAGCGATCCGGGGCCTTTTTTGGTTTGATAGCCGACCCGTTGTGCGGCCCTGCGTCACCACGGCGCGGGCTTGAACTACAGGCCGATCGGCGTTGAGAGTTAAATCTTCCTTATCCATAGCGACAACAAAATCGGTTCAATTCGATGCCATCTCGTATCGATGCGGCTTCTGTCGAGGCACCACTATGAAGTTTAGCATCAAGCACCGTCTGGCCGGCGCCATCCTTGTGCCGATTGCTTTACTGTTGTGCGTCGGCGTGGTCGCATCTGTCGATGCCTATGCAAAGCGAAACACAGCAACAAAGGCGCTGCATAGCCTGGAGCTAGAGGCTCCTCTAGGCCACAGCATTGCCGAATTGCAGAAGGAGCGGGGCGCGACCCGGGGTCTTCTGAGTGCGACAGATCCAGCGCCGTTTGTCGAACGCCTCAGCGCCCAACGCGCAAAGACCGACCTGACTCTGGTCGCGCTGTCGCAAGAGAGCGCCGCCCTGACTGACGAGTTGCGCGGCACCAGGATGGTGGACAGCATCGATCAGGCTAATTTGAGATTGGCGGGTTTGGCTGATCTGCGCCGGGCGGTCGACAACCGCACAATCTCGGGGCCCGATGCGCTCGGGCGCTATACCGAAATGGTCGCGGCGCTGATTACGGCAACCCAAAAAGTCGAGGGCGCGACCCTCACCATAGACATGAATTACGCGACCGACGCGCTGTCAGGGCTGATCCTCGCCACGGAGGCCTCAGCCTTGGAGCGGGGGGCCGGCATGGGGATCCTTGTTGGCGGCAGCCTCGTTACCCAAGCTGACCTCGTCAAACTGGTGGACCTGCAGTCGAGTCAGGCGGTCTTTCTGAACGAGGCCTGTCGACAAGACGCCATGGCTTGCGAGGCGAACGAAGCCGAAAAAACCTCGCCGATCGTGCAGCGTTTCAAGGCGCTGCGGGAGCAGCTGGTGCTGGCCGCTCAGTCGGCTCAAGTCCCGACGGTTGCGTCCGCTGACTGGTTTGACGCCAGCACGGCACGGATTGAAGGGATGCAAGCCATCGAGGAGAAGCTGGTTAACAGAATTCATGAGCTGGCCGCAGAAGTCCATCAGTCAGCCACCATGGCACTCATACTGTCGCTGTCGCTGACCGTCGGCTGCACGGGCTTGACCCTGCTATTGAGCCAACGTCTGGCTGCCAGCATCCTTGATCCCTTGGCGCGGCAGACCAAGGCCATGACAGCTCTGGCTGACGGCCAACTCGATATCTCGATTGCTGACACCAAGCGTCACGATGAATTCGCGACCATGGCCCTGGCGCTGCAATCGTTCCAGGTCAATGAGCGGTCGCGTCGCGAGTCTGAGTCTGCCCTGGCGGCGCAACGACAGGCCATCCAAGAGCGGGAGCAGGCGGAGTTTGAGCGGCTAGAGATCCAGAACGCCACCGTTGCCGCTGTAAACAGATCCTTCGGCAAGGCCGTCAAGAGCCTGTCCGACTGTGACCTTGGCCAAACAATTGACGAGCAGATGCCTGAAGAGTTTGCGGCTCTGAAGTCCAATTTCAACGCGGCTGTGGGGGAAATCTCGACCGCTATTGGCCAGGTCTCGCAGCGCGCCCGCAGCCTGCACGCGACCTCCGATGAAATCGGCACGGCCGCCAACGACCTCTCGCGAAGGACCGAGCAGCAGGCCGCTTCTCTGGAAGAAGCCTCTGCCGCTTTGCATGAAGCCACATCATCAGTCGCCAACACCGCGTCGGTGGCCGACTCGGCAACGACGACCCTCAGTGATGTGCGCAAGGTGGCCGCCGAAGCCAGTCATGTCGTTCGCGACACCGTCGGCGCAGTGCTGGCCATCGAAAAGTCTGCAAACCAGATCGCCTCGATCATTGGCGTGATCGACGAGATCGCTTTCCAGACCAACCTGCTGGCTCTGAATGCTGGCGTGGAGGCCGCAAGAGCAGGCGAGGCTGGTCGAGGCTTTGCCGTGGTTGCCATGGAAGTTCGCCAACTGGCCCAGCGCTCAGCGACAGCGGCCAAGGACATCCGCCAACTGATCCTTGAGAGCAATACGCAGGTCAAAAGCGGGGTGCTGAAGGCTGAGGCCTCGGGCGATGCACTGGACCGGATCGTTGGGCGCGTTGATGTTCTGGCAGAGCAGGTCGTTGAGATCGCTTCCTCGGCGCGCGAGCAATCGCAGACCCTGGCTCAGATTAATTCCGAGATCGCCAATCTCGATCAGATGACGCAGCACAATGCGGCGATGGTTGAACAGACCACGGCGGCAGCTCTTTCCTTGACCCGTGAGGCGCTTGAGATGTCGCAACTGGTCGGGGTGTTCCGTCTGGCGGGCGACGGGGGCCCCGCTCGGGTGCGTCCAGCGCGCCCGGGCAATGTGCTGGCGGCCTGACACCGACGCAAGGCGGGACAACCCAAGGGTCGACCCAGCGTCAACGAGCAGCAGACGTCGGGGCCGCGCTAGACCGCTGTCCCGCCCACCGTCAGGCCGGTGATCTTCAGCGACGGCTGGCCGACGCCGACCGGCACGCCCTGGCCCGACTTGCCGCAGACCCCGATGCCGGGATCGAAGTCGAAATCGTTGCCGATCATGGTCACGCGGGTCAGGGCGGCGGGGCCGTCGCCCGCCTAGATCTGCGGCATCTCGTCACAGGTCTGGATTGAGTATTCGGCCGCTACAACCCGTAAGGCTTTGTTAAGCCTGCCGTCAGCATCTTGTGAAAGTGCAGCCGCGCTCCGCATTCCGGAAAGCTGCCATGGGGCTCGCCGCATGAAGCTCGGTATCAAACACCGGCTGGTGCTCGCAGTTTCGGTCCCGATCGCGGCGTTGATTTTCGCGGGAATGGTCCGCAGCGTCGACGCCTATCAGGTGCGCAGCCTCGCCGGGTCCGCGACCCAGACCTTGACCCTGGCCGCGCCCCTGGCCGGGGCTATTGATCAGCTGCAAAAAGAGCGCGGCACGACTTCTGGGCTGCTGGGCGCGGCCAATCCGGCCCTGTTCAGCGACCGCCTGACCAAGCAACGCTTAACAACCGACAAGGCCTTGTCCGCTCTGTCGCAGCAATGGGCCGCCGAGGCCCGGCGCCTGGATGGCACCCGGATGCAGGCGGCGATGGGCGAGGCGCAGGTGCGGCTCGAGGGCCTCGCGGCCTTGCGCAGGACGGTGGATACCCGAACGGTCCAACGCGCCGCCGCCGTGGCCAACTATACGACGATGGTCCGGGCGTTGATCGAAACAACCGAGCGTATCGAGGGGGCGTCCCTTTCACCCGACATGACCCGCGCAGTCGATGCGATGACCGCCATTGTCGAGGCCAAAGAGGTTTCAGGACTGGAGCGAGCAGCAGGCGCGGCGGGTTTCTCCAGCGGGATACTGACGTCGGAACATGTCGCTGCCATGGGTTTGCTGCAAGGGCGACAGGCGGTCTGGCTGGCCCAGTCCTGCCGGCACCTGGCCACGGCCTGCGCCGTCGTCGAGGCGGAAAAAACGTCCCCCATCTGGCAGCGGGTGAATGCCATGCGCCAGCAGGCCCAGTTGTCGGCCCTGTCAGGCCAGCCCACGACGATTTCGGGGGCGGACTGGTTTGACGCCAGTACTGCGCGAATTGACGATCTTGCCCGCCTGCAGGGTCAGATCATCACAGAAGTCGAAGCCCTGGCGCAGGCGACCGGGCGTGAGGCGACACGCGCCTTGATCATCGTGCTGCTGGTGACCGTGGGATTCACCGCCTTGACCATCCTGATCAGTCAGCGCCTCAGCGCCAGTATCCTGAATCCTCTGCGCCGCCAGACCGCGCTCATGGGGGACCTGGCCGGCGGCAATCTCGACGTCGTGGTCACAGACACCCAGCGCCAGGATGAGTTCGCCGACATGGCGACCGCTCTGGAAACCTTTCAGGCGAACGAACGGTCCCGCCGCAACGCCGAGCAGGTCCTGGCGACCGAACGGTACGAAGCGACGGAACGTCTGGAGGGCGCGCGACTGCACGCGCAGCAGGCCAATGAAGCCAAGGTCAACGCGTCCTTCGGTCAGGCTCTGGCCGACCTGGCCGGCTATGATCTCAGCCGTCGGATTGCCGGGCCTGTGCCCGAGGCGTTCGATGGCCTGAAACGTAACTTCAACGTCGCCGTCGAGGCGGTCGCCGTCGCCATGGGCCAGGTGGCCCATCGGGCGCGGGGCCTTTACGGCACTTCGGATGAAATCGCCGCCGCCGCCAATGACCTTTCGCGGCGGACTGAACAACAGGCAGCTTCGCTTGAGGAGGCCTCTGCGGCCCTGCACGAGGCCACGACATCCGTGGCCCATACAGCGACCGCCGCCGACGCAGCGACCCTGACCCTGACCGATGTGCGCCACGTCGCCGCCGAGGCCAGTCGCGTCGTGCTGGAAACCGTCGACGCCGTCCAGGACATCGAAAAGTCAGCCAGCCAGATCGCCTCGATCATTGGCGTGATCGACGAGATCGCCTTCCAGACCAACCTGCTGGCTCTTAACGCCGGCGTGGAAGCCGCCCGCGCTGGCGAGGCCGGGCGCGGTTTTGCGGTTGTGGCGATGGAGGTTCGTCAACTGGCGCAACGCTCGGCCACGGCGGCAAAGGATATCCGCACGTTGATCCTGGCGAGCAGCACCCAGGTGAAGGGCGGGGTGGAGAAGGCCGAGGCCTCTGGCGAAGCGTTGGGACGGATCCTCACCCGCGTCGACAGCCTGGCTGACTGCGTCCTGGAGATCGCGGCCTCGGCGCGTGAACAATCTCACACCCTCGCCCAGATCAATACCGAGATCGCCAACCTCGATCAGATGACCCAGCACAATGCGGCTATGGTCGAACAGACTACGGCGGCCACGATGTCGCTGACCCGCGACGCACGGGAACTGTCTGAACTGGTCGGCTCATTCCGCCTTGAGGCGCAACAGCAACCGACGGCCCCAACAGACGCCCGCCACGGCGCGCGTCGCGCCGCCTAAACCGCTGTCCCGCCCACCGTCAGGCCGGTGATCTTCAGTGATGGCTGGCCGACGCCGACCGGCACGCCCTGGCCCGACTTGCCGCAGACCCCGATGCCGGGATCGAAGTCGAAATCGTTGCCGATCATGGTCACGCGGGTCAGGGCGCTGGGGCCGTCGCCGATCAGGGTGGCACCCTTGACCGGGGCGGTGATCTTGCCGTCCTCGACCAGATAGGCCTCGGTGCACTGGAAGACGAACTTGCCGTTGGTGATGTCGACCTGGCCGCCGCCGAAATTGGCGCAGTAGAGGCCGCGCTTCATCGAGGCGATCATCTCGGCCGGATCGTCCTTGCCCGCCAGCATGCCGGTATTGGTCATGCGTGGCATGGGCATATGGGCATAGGACTGACGGCGACCGTTGCCGGTGGCCTGCATGCCCATCAGCCGGGCGCTCATGCGGTCGTGCATGTAGCCGACCAGAATACCGTCCTCGATCAGGATGGTGCGTTCGGTGGGGGTGCCTTCGTCGTCGATGGTCAGGGAGCCGCGACGGCCCGGCAGCGAGCCGTCGTCGAACACGGTGACGCCCTTGGCCGCCACCCGCTCTCCGATGCGGCCGGAGAAGGCGGAAATGCCCTTGCGGTTGAAGTCGCCTTCCAGGCCGTGGCCGACGGCCTCGTGCAGCAGGATGCCGTTCCAGCCGCTGCCCAGCACCACGTCCATCTCGCCGGCCGGGCAGGGGATGGCGTCCAGATTGACCAGGGCCTGGCGCAGGGCCTCGTCGACCTGATGCTGCCAGCGGTCGGGGCTGATCCAGGCCGAAAAGCCGGCACGGCCGCCGGCCCCGGACGAGCCGCTCTCGCGCTTGCCGTCCTTTTCGACGGTGACCTGCACATTGACGCGGACCAGCGGGCGGACGTCGCGCACCAGCTTGCCGTCGGCGCGCAGGATCTCGATCACCCGGCGCTCGCCGGCCATCGAAGCCATCACCTGGACGACGCGCGGATCGCGGGCCCGGGCGAAGGCGTCGATTTCCTGCAGCAGCGAGATCTTGTCGGAAAAGGCGGGCGAGGCGAGGGGATCGTCTTCACCGTACAGCCGCTCGTTGGTTGAACGCGGCCCCTCGGCGCTGACGCCAGCATAGCCGCGCTTGGCGAGGCTGGCCGAGACGGCGGCCCGGCCGATGGCGGCCTCGGAAATCTCGGCGGCGTGGGCGTAGCCGGCGGTCTCGCCGGCCACGACGCGAAGGCCGAAACCCTCACCCGAATCATAGGAGGCGCTCTTGAGGCGGCCATCGTCGAAGACGAAGGCCTCGCTCTCGGAGCGCTCGATAAAGAGCTCGCCGTCATCGGCGCCGGCCAGGGCCTCGCCCAGGATCTGGCGGGCGCGATCGGGATCGACGCCGGCGGCGTCAAGCAGGGAGGGGGCTGCCAGGAAAGAGGCGGGGATCGGAGCGTTCATGCGCCTACAGGTAAGCGTTCGAAGCGCGTCCGTCACCCCGCCCCCTTGTCGTTAGTAGTTGTGATGCACCGAACCCGAACCGCTGATCGTGCTGGTTTCGCTGAGGGGTTGGCGGCGCAGGCTGACGTCGCCGCTGCCCGAGATGGCGATCTTGACCGTGTTGCTGGTCGAGATATCGGCGTCGCCGCTGCCGGAGAGGGCGATCTCGGCGTTCAGCGCCTGCAGTTCGTCGAGCTCGGCGTCGCCCGATCCCGCCGTGGCCACAACCAGGCCCGTGGTCTGGCCGGAGGCGTTAATGTCGCCGCTGCCATTCAGCGCCAGGGTCAGGGCCGGTTGATTGTAGCCCTGGATCGCCAGATCGCTCGAACCTTCCAGCTTGAAGCTGTTGACGTTGGGCGCCGTGACGACGATCCGCGTCTGATCGGCGTTGCTGTGAAAGCGGATGCCGTTGCGGTCGATGGTCAGGCTGTCGGCATTCAGGTCGTCGTGAGCGCCGTCGCCGTCGGTCAGGCTGATGCGGCCCTCCTCGACACGCAGGCGGTCGACGACGGCCCTTGGACCCCGGATCTCGACCCCGGCGACAGGACCCTGCACATAGGTCACGTCGATGGGCAGGTCGATCGTCAGCGTGTCGCTGGTCCAGGCCAGTTGGCGCGAGACGATCGGCGAGGCCTTCGCGCCGCGGATATCGACATGGCTGCGCCGGAACTCGCCATCGCCGACATGGTCGAAGGGAATGGTCCAGCCGTCCTTGAGAATGACCGGACCGGCCAGGGCGGCGACGCCGGCGAAGCTGCCGAGCATCAGCACGAAGCTGGCTCCGCCGATGATGAGCGCATTACGGATCATGACGGGCCCCTCAGCCTTGGTTTTCGATGGCCGGCTTGAGCAGCCGGAAGTGCAGGCGGCCGTACCAGACGACCGCGTTGAAGAGGCCCACCGTGACGATGGTGAGCAGGGCTCCCAGGAAGGTGGCGCCGGCCATCAGGCCCACGCCGGCCAGCAAGGCCGTCAGCGGCCCGCCAGGAGGCGCGGCTAATGGTCCCATGGCGAAGACGAAGCCGCCCGAGACGAACAGGGCGACTGCGGCGACCAGGAAACCGAACAGCGCCGCCAGCACGCCCATCAACATGGGCAGCAGGAACATGATGTCGATCGCCCCCAGGCCGATCAGGGCGATGATCGCCGCGCCGGCTGCGGCCGGGTTCTTGGCCTCCTCCCAGCGCTTCAAGCCCGCATCGGCGCGCAGTTCGCGGGCCAGACGGTCGGGATCGCCCAGGGCGGCGGCGGCTTCGGCCTCGCTGCGGCCTTCGGCCATGGCGTCGGCGAAGTGCGCCTCGTGATCGGCGACGATGTCGGCGATCGTGGTGGCGGGCAGACCGGCCAGACCCCGGCGCAGCCGGGACATGAACTCGATACGGGTCATGCGGCGGCTCCCAGGATGTCTTCGACGGCCGTGGTGAAGGCGGCCCATTCGGTCTTCTGCTGCGTGAAGCTGGCGCGGCCAGCCGACGTCAGGCGGTAATATTTGCGCGGCGGGCCGCTCTGGGATTCGACCAGATAGGTCTCCACCAGGCCGTCCGACTGCATGCGGCGCATCAGCGGATAAATTGTTCCCTCCCCCATATCGATGTCCTTCGCGAGCTTGCTGGCGATCTCGTAGGCGTAGCTGTCAGCGCGTGACAGCAGGGCCAGCACGCAGAGCGCCAGAACGCCTTTCTTCAGTTGTATTTCAATGGCTTCCGGCACTTGGTCCTCGCCTCGGTTGATGCACTCTTCTACGGCAAGGTACTGAGTGGTGCAAGGTACCTGTCAATGAATGTTACGTAATGATCCGGAGGGCTCTGACGGGGGTTATTGACAGCAGTTCGCAGCTGGATACCCGAACCGTTGCCAAGGAGGG
>JANOSS010000172.1:0-39116 GCA_031415995.1 Caulobacter sp.
CAGACGGGCGCCTTCGTGCCGGCCTACAACAATCTGGGAACCAACAATGCGCAGACCCGCGAAGACCCGTCTCGCTGGAACGCTCGCAGCGATCCCGATATGCGCGATGCTAAGCGGGGTCGCTACTAGCCAGACCGCGCCCAGCACGGTTCTGAACAACCAGATCAATCTGGGCGATGTGTTCGCCGAGCAGACCCTGAACGTCGAGACCGTCACCGACGGCTTCAGCGCCAGCACCATTGCGCCGGCCAACAGCGCCCTGATTTCGGTGCAGAACACCGACGCGTCGATGACCTCAAACCAGGAAAACGCCGGCGCGGTCCTGGCGCACGGTGTGGTCAATGTCGGGACCAACGGCGGCAACAATAGCAACTTCACGACCACGGCGGTCGGCAACGCGGTTACGGCGGCGGCCGACAACGGCACGCTGACGGGCCGCGCCACCCAGTTGAACACCGGACCGGTGACGGCGCGCAGCCAGCTTGAGGCTCACGAGGCCGAACTGCATGCCATGTCGATGGGCACCCTGGCCCAGGGCAATAGCCAGGGCTTGACCCTGATCAACGGCGCCATGGGCGTGCGGGTCAGCCAGGGCAATACGGCCAATGTCCTGGCCGATGGCGGCGCGATCGCCGGGGCGATAACCGGTACTGCCGCCGTCGCCGGAACGGCCACGGGCAACAACATCACCCTGTCGGGAACCGACCAGTCGGCGGCTCGGGTGATCACCGAGCAGTCCAATGGCGGTATCACCCAGGCCAGCAAGTTCACGGCCTATGGCTCCAGCTACCTGAGCAGCACGGCGGCCTCGGCCAGCGGCAACAACCTGTCGGCGACCAATGAAGGTCCGCTGCTGGACATGACCTCAAGTCAGTACAACACAGCCTATGTCCGCGCCCAAGCCGAGGCGACCTCCTACCAATTCAGCGCCGCGCAGGTCGGCGCCCATGGCGTCGGCAATTCCGCCCTGGTCGGCAACTATGGAACCGAGGTCGTGCTTGACAACATCCAGACCAACGCGGGCGGTGGCGTCGAAGTTTTAGCGACCTTCGAAGGCAATGACGGCTATGACGCCGTGGTCTCGTCTACGGCCATGGGCAATGCCGTCACCGGCTATGCCTGCTCGCAGTGCAGCGGCCAGATGACGATCAAGAACAACCAGGTCAACAGCGCCGAGGTCGGCGCCCGCACCACGATCACCGCAGGCTCGGCGCGGTCGGTCAGCGGCGTGACCACCGCCACCGGCAACAACGCCAGCTTCTATGTGAGCTCTCCCGGCAACTGAGGCGTCAGGCGGTCGCGGGGTCTCGCTGGATCCTTGCCGTGCTCCACTGGGCGATCTTGATCAGCAGGTCGCGCGGATTGATCGGCTTGCCGACATGGTCGTCCATGCCCTGCCCGCGATAGAAGGCCACCTGATCGGCCAGCACATTGGCGGTCAGGGCAATGATCGGGATCCCCGCGACATCGCCGTCGAGCGCCCGAATGCTGCGGGTAGCGGTCAGACCGTCCATCACCGGCATCCGCACATCCATCAGGACTAGGTCGTGGTCGCCCGACCGAACCGCCGCCAGAGCCTCGGCGCCGTCGCGGACGACCTGGACGTCATGGCCGGCCGACCGAAGGATAGCGCCGATCAGTTCGCGATTGGCCTCGTTATCGTCCGCCACCAGCAGCCGCAGGCCTCCCACGACGCGCGACGCGACGGCTGGTGCGGACGCCTCGATCCTGCTGGCGACGGGCAGATCGACGACGCACCAGAAGCGCGAGCCCTGACCGGCCGTGCTGTCGACGCCGATCTGGCCGCCCATCATTTCAACCAGTTGCCGGGTGATCGTCAGCCCCAGCCCAGTGCCGCCAAAGCGGCGGGTAACCTCCGGTCCGGCCTGGGCGAACCTGTCGAAAACCATGCCCAGCATGGCTTCGGGTACCCCGACCCCGGTATCGCTGACCGCAAATTCCAGGCGGGCCATGGCGGCGTCCGGGTGGGACCGGCGCGCGACCGTCAAGCCTACGGCGCCCTCCTCGGTAAACTTGACTGCGTTGCCCAGCAGATTGACCAGCACCTGTCGCAGACGTTCCGGATCGCCTTCGATCCAGGCCGGACAGGTCTCGTCGATCGTCATGTTCAAAGCCAGGCGCTTGGCCAGGGCCTGAGCCTCAACGATGCCGACGGCCTGGGACAGCATCGGCCGCAGCGCGAACGGACGTGGCTGCAACTCGATGCCACCGGCCTCAAGTTTGGAGAGGTCCAGCACATCATTCAGCGTCGCCATCAGGGCCGAGCCGGCATCCTGGATCCGACCCAGCTGGCCGCGCTGCACTTCGTCCAGAGCGCTGTCAGCCAGCAGGTCGGCAAAGCCGATGACGCTGGTCAGGGGCGTGCGAAGCTCGTGGCTCATATTGGCCAGGAACTCCTGACGCGCCCGCACGGCATTTTCGGCGCGCTCGCGGGCCTCACCCAGGGCCGAACGGGCCTCGACCTCGTCGGTGATGTCGGTCTCGTTGACCAGCACGCAGCAGTCGCCGCTGACCGGATCCCGGGCCCGGCGGGCGTCGACGCTATGCCAGCGAGCGCCAGAAGACGTCGCCAGCAGGAAAGACCCAAAGCCCGGTCGTCCAGACAGGGCGGTGCGCCAGACCTGCGCGCCAGCCTCGCTGTCGACGAAGGAATCGACGAAGGAGGCATTGTCAGCCGGATAGGCGGCCATCGCCGCCGGGTTGGCAAACAGCCGCGCGCCCTCGGTATTGTACAGAGAGACAAGCACCGTGGTGTGGCGCAAGGCCTCTATGGCCCGATGCGCTTGCGCCTCGACCTCGGCCGGGGCCGCCTCGAACAACATGCCCGACCCGCCATCCAGCAGTGGAATGAGCGATATGGCTGCTCGCACCGTGACGGGCGCGCCGTGGGGATAAAAGGTCCAGCGGTCGTGAACGGTCTCGCCTCGGGCGATACGTTTACTGATGGCGTCCATCCGGATGCGCACAGCCACAGACTGGTCCGCGAAATCGCGCGCCTGAAGCTCCTCGAGAGAGGCCGCACCCCATAGCGCGAGCGCCGCCCGATTGGCGTAGACCTTGCGCTTGCGCGCGTCATCAAACACCCAGACCGGCTGGCGCAGACTGTCGAAGCCGTCCACCGCGAAGGGAAGACGAGCAGAAGCGGTGGGTATGTCGGTTTTCGACGACAAGGCGTGCATTCATCTCACAGGGACGCCTTGACCCTGCGCATGTCGGGATTGGCCACCCGTTAACGGGCGATTGTGTCGCGCCCCGCGCCAGATGACGCCTTGCCAGGTAATCGAGCCGGATCACCCGGATTTTGGCGTCTTTTCCCGGCCATCCCTGTTATAGGCCGCATCCTCCGCGACACTCTGACGCCTCCCCCCAGTACGAGCACCTTATGGCTTCCCCTGCCCGCGCGCCCATTCTCGCCCTCAAGGACGTCCGGCTAGCCGACGGCGCCAAGCCCCTGTTCGACGGCGTCGATCTGGCGCTGGAGCCCCGCATCCGCGCCTGTCTGGTCGGCCGCAACGGCGCGGGAAAGAGCACCCTGCTGAAGATCCTGGCCGCCCAGGGCGCCGAACCCGACAGCGGCGAGCGGATCGTGCAGCCGGGCGCGCGCATTGTCTTCGTCAGTCAAGAGCCGGAGATCACCGGCGCGACCCTGCTGGACTATTGCACCGCCGGCGGCGCCCAGGACTACGAAGCCCAGGCCACATTGGCCGACTTTGGCCTGGACCCCGAAAAGGGCACCGAAGGCCTTTCGGGCGGCGAGAAGCGTCGCGCGGCCCTGGCCCGCGCCTTCGCCGAACAGCCCGACGTGCTGCTGCTGGACGAGCCGACCAACCACCTGGACATCTTCGCCATCCAGACGCTGGAAGAGGAACTGGCCGGTTCCAAGTGCGCCGCCCTGATCGTCAGCCACGACCGGGCCTTCCTCAACCGCGTCACCCAGCGCACCTTCTGGCTGGAGCACCGCAAGGTGCGCCGTCTGGACAAGGGCTTCCTTGAGTTCGAGACCTGGAGCGAGGCGGTGATGGCCGCCGACGCCGACGAGGCCCGCCGCCTGAACAAGGCGCTGGAGCGCGAGAACGCCTGGCTGGCCCGTGGCGTGCAGGGCCGAAGGGCCCGTAACGAAGGCCGCCGCCGCGCCCTGATGGACCTTCGCGCCGAGAAAAAAGACCGCCAGAGCGACATGCGCGGCAGCATCTATATGGCGGTTGAGGCCGCTGCGACGTCGGGCAAGAAGGTCGCCGAGGCCAAGAACGTCACCAAGAAATTCGGCGACCGGGTGATCGTCGAGGATTTCTCGACCCGCATCCTGCGCGGCGACCGCGTGGCCCTGGTCGGCCCCAATGGCGCGGGCAAGACCACCCTGGTCAAGCTGCTGCTGGGTGAACTGGCCGTCGACTCCGGCACGGTCACCCTGGGGACCAACCTCGAGATCTCCTATGTCGACCAGGCCCGCATGGCCCTGTCGGACAAGATCACCGTCTGGGACTTCCTGACCCCCGGCGGCGGCGACTCCATCCTGGTACGCGGCCTGCCCAAGCACGTGGCCGGCTATGCCAAGGACTTCCTGTTCACCGAGGCCCAACTGCGCCAGCCGGTGACCAGCCTGTCGGGCGGAGAACGCAACCGCCTGCTGCTGGCCCGCGCCCTGGCCACGCCCACCAACCTGATGGTGCTCGATGAGCCCACCAACGACCTGGACATGGACACACTGGACCTGCTGGAGGATCTGCTGGCCGACTTCGAGGGCACGCTGATCCTGGTCAGCCACGATCGCGACTTCATCGACAGACTTGCGACCTCCACCATCGCCATGAACGGCCATGGTCAGGTGGTAGAGACGCCGGGCGGCTGGAGCGACCTGATCGACCAGAGCCCCGACTTCTTCAAGGGCGCGCGCGGCGCCGGCGGCGGCGACTTCGCCACGGGAGCCGCCAAGGCCGCTCCCGTGGCGATCGCTCCGCCCAAGAGGACGGTCAAACTGTCCTACAAGGACCAGCGTCGGCTTGAGGAGTGCGAAGCCCTGGTCGCGGCCAGCCCCAAGATCATCGGCGACCTGGAAGCCAGACTGGCCGATCCAGACTTCTATGCCCGGGATCCCGCCGGCTTCGACAAGATCATGAAGACCCTCGACAAGGCCCGCGCTGACCTGGCGCAGGCGGAAGAGGACTGGCTGGCTCTGGAGGAAAAGCGCGAAGGGCTTGCCAGCTAACGGCTCTCGCCGGTTCTCTACCCTGTCGCGCGCCGTTGGAATGCCGGCTTCCGCTGAGGATGGCGCTGGACGGCGTACGTCTGTGGACCAAGATCGCCAGCGATGGCGGACTGTGGTGGCGTTGGGGGTTCTGGCGGCGGAGCTGGCGGCGCTGCCTCTGCATCAACCACTCGCCGGCGACCAACCCGCTGGCCAGGTGATTTCGCCCGCGCAGCCACCCGACACGCGCCCGTCAAGAACGCGGCAGCGACCGGCTAAGAGGCCTTGCGACGCCACCTGTGCTTGAAGCGCCCGCCGTCTTATGCATTGTCGTGCCTCGCCGAAGTAAAAGGGGGCAGGCTCAAGGTTGGACCTTAGTCGAAAGCGTTCGTCGCCTGCGACAAAGCGCCACAGCGACCAAGTTGGGCAGCAACCTTGAACAGTCGGAAGCGTATTGATCCGGGCGGACGAGACAAGCATGCGGCATCAGCTGGCACAACAAGAACAACGGCGGCAGAACGCCCTGCTGCTGTGCCTGGCTGTGGCCGTCGTCGCCAGCCTGGCCTTCAGCGATTTCCTGACACGGACTAACCTGGGTGTCGCGGCGTTCTGGCCCGCCAACGGCCTACTGGTCGTCGGTCTGATGGCGCTGAATCCGCCGCGTCGCATCGCCCTGACCAGCGTGATGATTGTCTTCCATTTGATTATCGACCTGCTTGTCGGGGACAGTCTCGGCAAGGCCCTGCTTTTCACCAGCGTCGATGTTCTGGAAGCCTATGCGGTCTGGGCCGTGGCGCACCGGTTTTTCGGCGGTATTCTGCGGCTGCGGACAATGCGGCAGCTAGCGCTTCTCGTCGCGGTGGGTGCCCCCATCGCCGCAGCCGCCGCGATCATCTGCGCGCCGCTGCTCTCGATGGTCTCGGGAGCGCCTTTGCTGACCGTGATGTGGGCCTGGTTCGCGCGAAGCGGCCTGGGGCTCGCCGTCGTGCTCCCCGCTGTCCTGGTTTTGCTGGACGCGGAGCATCGGCGCACCTTCCATCGCTCGATTACAGAGCGCCTGGCGCTATATGCGTCGATCGCCGCGATGACTGCGGTCTGCTTTCATCCTGACGGCGTTCCGGCGCCCTTCCTGATCTTCCCCCTGGCCATGCTGGCCGCCTTTCGGTTGGGTGCCCGGGGGGCTGCGGAAAGCTCTCTGGTGGTAGCCTTTATCGCCATTCCCCTGGTGACTTCCGCCGGCTATCTGGCCATGGGCATGCGATGGGAAGCCGTCAATCCAACCCGCATCGCCCAGGTCTTCATCAGCCTGCTGTTCGGCACCACTCTGGCGACCGGCCTGGCCCTGGCGCAGCAGGAGCGCCTGAAGCGCCTGCTGGTTCGCCGCGAACAATTGACCCGCGCCGCCCGCGCCCGCGCTTTGGCCGCGACCGAGGCCAAGACCGAGTTCCTGGCGACCATGAGCCACGAGATCCGCACCCCGCTGAACAGTGTCCTGGGCTTTGCTCAACTGCTGGCGGCCCGTAACGACCTGCCTCCGGACGCCCGCCGGCAAGTAAACCTGATCGACTCCGCCGGCGGCGCCTTGCTGACCGTGGTCAACGACATCCTCGACTTCTCGCGGGTCGAGGCCGGCCAGGTGGAACTGCTGCCGCAACCGACCTCGGCGGCGACCCTGCTGCGCGACACGGTGGCGATCATGGCGCCCGAGGCGCGCGCCAAAGGCCTCAAACTGAACCTCGAGATCTTGGATCCGATCGACGCCCTGCACGACCTGGACGACGCCCGCCTGCGTCAGGTGCTGCTCAACCTGCTCAACAACGCGGTGAAGTTCACCGATACTGGACGCATCAACGCCAGCCTGATTGTCCAGCCGGGCGATCATGAGGATCGCCTGCGTTTCGAAATCACCGACACCGGCGCCGGCATCTCGATCGAGAAGCAGGCTCTGCTGTTCCAGCGCTTCTCGCAGATCGACAGTTCGGCAAGCCGTACCTATGGCGGCGCGGGTCTGGGCCTGGCGATCAGCCGGGCGCTGGTCGAACTGATGGGCGGCAAGATCGGCGTCGACAGCGTGCCGGGTCGCGGCTCTTGCTTCTGGATCGACATCGCCGCGCCCGTCGCCGAGCCTCTGGCCGTTCCCGAGCAACGGACACCCATCTTGCCGGGTGCCGCCAGCATCTTGCTGGTCGATGACCATCCGATTAACCGCGAGATCGGCGTCGCCCTGCTGACTCTGGCAGGCTGCAAGGTTGATACCGCTGAAAACGGTCAGCAGGCTGTCGAGGCGGCTGCGAGCGGCCAGTACGACATGATCCTGATGGATATTCACATGCCGCTGATGGACGGGTTGGCCGCCACCCGCGCCATCCGCGCCCTTAACTCGCCTGCCAGCCGGGTTCCGATCATCGCCATGAGCGCCGACGCCCTGCCCCAGCAGGTCGAGCGCTGCTACGCGGCCGGAATGGTCGATCACATCGCCAAGCCGATTCAGCGCGAGGTGCTCTATGCCAAGGTCGAGCGCTGGCGGACCGCTCCCACCAGCATCGACTAGGCGAACCGCGTTCGCTCTTGGAAGATGCGGCGTCGCCGCCTAACCTTCCTCGACCTTGTTCGGGAGGGACTCATGGGTTTCCGCAAACTGGCCGTGCTCATCCTTTGCACGCTGCTCGCTGCCTGTTCGCCCGCCGGGCAGGAACCAGCCGACGCGCCCGGTCGCACCGCCATGAAGCTGGCCACCGACTGGCGCGCCCAGGCCGAGCTCGGCGGCTATTATCAGGCCCTGGCGACCGGCGAATACGCCAGACGCGGGCTGGATGTGACGCTGATCCAGGGCGGTCCCGGCGTGAACGTGCCCCAGTTGCTCGCCACCGGCGCGGTCGACGCCGGGGTCGGCTCCAACAGCTTCATCGTCATGAACCTGGCCAAGGAAAAAGCCCCAGTGAAGGCCGTTGCCGCCTTCATGGACAAGGACCCCCAGGTGCTGATCGCCCACCCCGGCCAGGGCATCAACTCCATCGCCGACATGAAGGACCGACCGATCCTGCTGGCGGACGCCTCGATCACCGCCTTCTGGGTCTGGCTGAAGGCCAAGTACGGCTTCACCGACGATCAGGTCCGCAAGTACAATTACAGCGCGGCGCCGTTCCTGGCTGACAAGCGCATCGTCCAGCAGGGCTATGCTACCAGCGAGCCCTACCTCATCGAGAAGGAGGGCAAGATCAAGCCGGCGGTGTTCTTGCTGGCCGACAACGGCTATCCCGCCTACGCCTCGATGGCTCTGATGCCCGCCAGTTTCATTGCCAAAAACCCGTCGGCAGCGCAGGCCTTCGTCGAGGCCACGGCAGCAGGCTGGAAATCCTATCTGTATGGCGACGCCAAGCCGGGCGACGCGGCCATCCTCAAGGACAATCCTGAGATGACCCAGGACGTCCTCGACAGGCCCGCGAGAAAATGCGATCCTACGGCATCGTCCCCAAGGACGGCATTGGCCAGATGACCGACGCCCGCTGGGCGGAATTCTTCAAGGTGGCCTCGGATCAGGGCGTCTATCCCAAGGATATGGACTACAAGAGCGCCTACACGCTGCAGTTCCTGCCCAAGGGCCAATGACTCTGACCATCGCTGCTCTTTCCGCCGTCGAAGTCGACTATCCTCGGCGCGGCCGCGCCCTGGGGCCGGTGGATCTGGATCTGCGCGCCGGCGAGATCGTCGCCCTGGTGGGACCGTCCGGCTGCGGCAAGTCAACGGCCCTGCGCCTGCTGGCGGGACTGGAACAGCCCTCCCGCGGCATCGTGACCCGCGCGGCCGGCAAGGGCGAGACCGCCGTGGTCTTCCAGGCCCCCACGCTCGCGCCATGGCTCAGCGCCCAGGCCAATGTGGCTCTCCCTCTGGAACTGGCCGGCGAGCGGCACGCCGACGCCATGACCGCCGCCGCGGAGGCCCTGGCCAAGGTCGGTCTGGGTGAGGCGCTCGCGGCGCGGCCCGCCCAGTTGTCGGGCGGCATGGCCATGCGGGTGTCTCTGGCCCGCGCACTGGTCACCCGACCGCGTCTGCTGCTGCTGGACGAGCCTTTCGCGGCGCTGGACGAGATCACCCGGCGCGCTCTGGCCGATGATGTTCTGGCGCTGGCTGCCGAGCTGTCGCCGGCCATGATCTTCGTCACCCACAATGTCGAGGAAGCGGTCTACATGGCTGGCCGTGTCGTGGTCATGACCCCCGGCCCGGGCCGCATCGCGGGAGAAGTGGCCATCGACGCGCCGCTGATCCGCCCCGCAGGCTTTCGCACCACCCAAGCCTTCCGCCAGGCCGCAGAGACGGTGTCGGGCCTGCTGGCCCAGGCCGGAGTTCGCGCCGCGTGAGGACCTTGTCGGCCTTCCTGTCGCCGCTCGTGCTGATTGGCCTCCTGCTGGCGGGCTGGGAACTGGCCTGCGCGCGCCTGGCTGTGCCGGCCTATCTGCTGCCGCCGCCCAGCGCGATCTGGACGGCCTTGATCGAGGGCTGGCCGCTGCTGCTGGCCTCGGCCTGGGGCACGCTGTCGACGGCCCTGCTGGCGCTGGTCATCGCCAGCCTGCTGGCCTGCGCCCTGGCCCTGACGGTCAGTTTGAGCCCCCTGCTGGAAGACGCGATCCGTCCCATCGCCGTCACGCTGCAAGTCACGCCGCTGGTCGCCATCGCACCGCTGGTCACCATCTGGGCGGGGATCGACCATCCTGAACGCGCCGTGATCGGTCTGGCCGCCGTGGTCGCCTTCTTCCCGATCTTCTCGGGCGCCCTGACCGGCCTGAAGGCCGTAGATCCCGACCTGGCCCGCCTTTTCGACCTCTATGGCGCGTCGTCAGCCCAGCGCCTGTGGCGTCTGCGCCTGCCCTCGGCCGTCCCCGCGCTTCTGGAAGGCCACAAGGTCGCCTCCGGCCTGGCCGTGATCGGGGCCGTGGTGGCTGAGTTCGTCGCTGGTTCAGGCGGCTCCCAGGGCCTCGCCTGGCGGATCCTGGAAGCCTATAATCGTCTGCAGACCGCGCGCGTGTTCGCCGCCCTGTTGACCCTGGCCCTGCTCGGTGTGGCGCTTCACGCCTTGATGGAGCTGGCCGAGCGTCGACTGCTCGCAGTTTGGCGCGGACGTTAGGTCCGGATTAAGCGGGGCAGGCTAAGGCTGAAGGACTCGGAGTCCTCCGTCAGGCCGCCCTATGCGCACCATGGTTCTCATCGCCGTCCTTGCTAGCGCCGCGTCCGCCGTGCGCGCCGAGGACACGCGCGAGAGCCGCTATGGTCCGCGACCAAGCCGCCAGGCTGGTGCCCTGACCCCCGCGTCGGGCTATGGCGGGCCGATCCTGGGTTGGGCCGGCAAGCAGGAGCCCGCCGCGCCGCGCGCCCAGAGCTCTCAGCCCGTATCGGAACCCTGGCGTCAGCCCTATGTCGCGCGCCAGGCGCATACGCCCATGTCCGAGCCCTGGCGCAATCTGGGCATGCGCACGCCATCGGTGACGCCTGCGCCCGTGACGCAAACCCAGCGCCCGATGTCGGAACCTTGGCGGGACCTCAGCGCGCGACCGCAGCCCAGCGCGCCGAGCGTGCAGGCCAAGCGCCAGAACATCGAACCCCCGACCCAGATCATCCGCCAACCGATCCCTTCGGCCCAGACTCAAGTCGCACCCACGGCGATGGCGTCCCATCGACCTGCATCCCAGACCATGGCCCGTACCTATTCCGTAGGCCGACAGTATGGCCAGCAGCCGGACGCCCTGCCCCCGCTGCAGCCGAACGGCATGGTGTTCATCGCTCCGTCCGAAGACGCGCCCCGCCTCAAGGACGACGAGCCCCGGCATGGTTCGGCCGAATGGCTGGCGGCCGGCGCGCGCGGCGACGAAGACGGCGGGCGCGACAACAAGGACCGGTCGCTCTGATGCAGTCCAGGCTTCACGACCTGATCGCCCTGGCCGACGAGCCGTCGAGCGAAAAGCGCCGCGAGCTGCTGCGCGGCGTCACCGATCTGTTCTTCGCCGGCGAAGTCCACGACCCCGTGCAGATGGGCCTTTTCGATGACGTCATGAGCCAGCTGGCCGGCGAGATGGAAGAGGCCGTCAAGGTCGAGCTGGCCGAGCGGCTGAGCCACGCGCCGGCCCCGCCGCGCGGCCTCAGCAGGGCTCTGGCCCTCGACAGCATCGCCGTCGCCCACCCGATCCTGCGCGGCTCGTCCAGCCTGTCAGAAGAAGACCTGCTGGAAGTGGCCCGCACTCGCGGCCAGGACCATCTGCGCGCCATCTCGCAGCGCACCCGCGTTCCCAGCGCCGTATCGGACGCCATCGTCCAGCGCGGCGACGACGACACGCTCGGCGTCCTGCTGCGCAACGAAGGCGCTGTGCTGTCGCGTGAAGCGCATGAGGCGGTCGTCGGACGCGCTGCAACCAATCCGGCCCTGCACGAGGCCGTCATCGACCGTCACTGCCTGCCGGTCGATCTGCTCAACGAAATGTACTTCATGGTCGAGGCCAAGCTTCGCGACCGGATCCTTGAGAAGAACGCCGACATGGATCCGGCGACGCTGGAAGCGGCGCTCAACGCCGGTCGCAAGCGCGTGGCCGCCCAGGACGGCGCCCTGCCCGCCGACCACGCCCAGGCCGAGCACGAGTTTCACGCCATCAAGGCCAAGGGCGGCGTCTCGCCCCAAGCCCTGGCCGGGATGCTGCGCGCCAAGAAGACCACGCTGTTCCTGGTCGCCCTGGCCGACATGGCCGATATCGACTTCCACACCGCCCGCAAGATCCTCGAGCGCCGCGAACTGGACGGCCTGGCCGTGGTCTGCAAGGCGGCCGATTTCGACCGCGCGCTGTTCCTGACCTTCGCCCTGCTGATCCTGGACCCGTCCGATGACGTGATGGGCAAGGCCAAGGCCTATGGCGAGCTCTACGGCGCTCTGCCCCGAGATTCGGCTTTGCGGACCATCCGCTTCTGGCGCCTGCGTCGCCAGAGCGGCGACGTGGCCGCCGCCTGATCGTGGCTTTCGTTTGAGCGTGGCGGCCGAAAGTGTAAAAAGTTTCGGCGCGGGCCTCGCTCTAACTGTTTGATTTAGAGCCTTTTAGACGCCTTGCACGATTCAATGTGAGGCTAAGGGCTCTATGCGGTCGCCGCCTTGCTTGCGCCTTCACGGACGCCCAAGGTGTGGCTTCGACCAAGCTCACCTAACCTTAGGCTGTCTATGATTCGCGCCTCGCGCCTGACACTTCTGGCCGCCGTCGGCCTGTCCCTCGCCGCCTGCTCGGCTCTGCCCAAGCTTTCCATGCCGTCCCTGCCTGGCAGGGACGCTATCGCCGCGCCCGCCAAGCCCGCCGGCCCGACCCTGGCGTCGCTGAAGCCCGGCCGGTGGGCCCACGAGGTGTCTGACGTCGCGCCCGACCCCCGTGTACGGTTCGGCGTTCTGCCCAGCGGCATGCGCTACGCCCTGATGAAGAACGCCACCCCGCCCCAGCAGGCCGCCCTGCGCCTGTGGTTCGACACCGGCTCGATGATGGAAGCCGACGACCAGCAGGGCCTGGCCCACTTCCTGGAGCACATGGCCTTCAACGGCAGCAAGAACGTGCCCGAAGGCGAGATGATCAAGATCCTGGAGCGCCACGGCCTGGCCTTCGGGGCCGACACCAACGCCTCCACCGGCCTCGACGAGACCATCTACCAGCTGGACCTTCCCAAGACCGACGACGCGACGGTCGACACCTCGTTGATGCTGCTGCGCGAGGCGGCCGGCGAGCTGACCATCGCGCCCGAGGCCGTCGATCGCGAGCGCGGCGTGGTGCTGTCGGAAGAGCGCACACGCGACAGCCCCGGCTATCGCGTGGCCATCAAGTCGATGGACTTCCAGATGGAAGGCCAGCTGCCGCCCAGGCGCATTCCCATCGGCAAGACCGAGGTGCTGAAGACCGCGCCCGCCCAGCGCATCCGCGACTATTACGAGGCCTATTATCGCCCTGAGCGGGCGGTGCTGGTGGCGGTCGGCGACTTCGACCTCGACGCCATGGAGGCCAAGATCAAGACCCGCTTCGGTGACTGGACCGCCAAGGGTCCGGCCGGCACTGACCCCGTGGTCGGCAAGGTGGCCAAGCGCGGCGAGACCGCCAGGGTGATTGTCGAGCCCGGCG
This sequence comes from Caulobacter sp., assembly GCA_031415995.1. Classification (GTDB taxonomy): domain Bacteria; phylum Pseudomonadota; class Alphaproteobacteria; order Caulobacterales; family Caulobacteraceae; genus Caulobacter. Next base: position 13,336 of record JANOSS010000172.1, read on the forward strand.
CGGCCCTGTCGGTGCAGCTATCCTGGGCCGGCGCGCCGGACGACAGGATCGAAACCAGGGCCGCCGATGAGCGCGACACGCTGAAGAACCTGGGCTTTGCGGTGCTGAACCGCCGCATGCAGGCCCTGAGCCGCGCGGCCGATCCGCCCTTCATCGCCGGCGGCGCCTTTACCGGCGATCAGTACGGCGCCGTGCGCATGACCACCCTGGGCGCCACCGCCCAGCCCGGCCGCTGGCGCGAGGCGCTGTCGGCCCTGGATCAGGAACAGCGCCGCGCCGTGCAACATGGCGTGCGCCAGGACGAGCTGGACCGCGAGATCGCCAGCATGCGCTCATCCCTGGTCGCGGCCGTGTCGGGTGAGGCCACCCAGCGCACCACGGCCCTGGCCGGCGGCATCGTCGGAACCCTGGGCGACGGCGAGACCGTCACCAGCCCCGGCCAGAACCTGGCCGCCTTCGACGAGATCGTGAAAGGCCTGACTGCTGACCGTGTCAGCGCGGCGCTGAAAGCGGCCTTCGCCGGCCAGGGTCCACTGATCCTGATCCCCAGCCCGGCCAATATCGAAGGCGCCGAGAAAACGGTGCTCACTGCCTATGCCGACGCCCGCAAGGTCGCCGTGCTGCCCCCCGCCGCGCCTGGCGTCACAGCCTGGCCCTATGCCAGCTTCGGACCGATCGGCAAGGTCGCCGAGCAGAAGGACGTCACCGACCTCGACACCGTCTTCGTGCGGTTCGAAAACGGCGTGCGACTGACGGTCAAGCCGACCAAGTTCCGCGACGATCAGGTGTTGATCAAGGCTCGCATCGGCCATGGCCTCCTCGATCTGCCATCCGGTGCCCAGAGCCCCCTGTGGTCCAGCTCGGCCTTCATCGAAGGCGGCCTCAAGCAGATCAGCGCCCAGGACATGGAGCGGGTGCTGAACGGCAAGATCTGGAACGCCAGCCTGGGCGTCGAGGACGACGCCTTCACCCTCAGCGGCCGCACCCGGCCCGAGGATGTCGGTACCGAACTGCAGGTGCTGGCCGGCTTCGCGATGGAGCCAGGCTGGCGGCCCGAGGCCTTCGCGCGGATCAAGACCTACTACGGCACCATTCACGACCAGCTGGAAACCACCACCGGCGGCGTCATCGGCCGCGACCTCAGCGGGCTGCTGCACAACGGCGACAAGCGCTGGACCTTCCCGTCCCGCGCGGACATCGCCGCCGCCTCGCTCGATAGCCTGAAGACGGCCGTCACCGATCCGCTCAGCAAGGGCGAGATCGAGGTCGTTGTGGTCGGCGACATAACGGTCGACAAGGCCGTCGCCGCCGTGGCCGAAACCTTCGGGGCCCTGCCCACCCGTCCAGGATTGGCCGATCCCGTCGACGCGCGTCAGGTTCCCTTCCCCGCCCCGTCACAAACGCCGGTGGTGTTGACGCACAAGGGCCGCGCCGACCAGGCCCAGCTGTTCATGAGCTGGAGGACCGACGACCTGTTCTCCGACCTGCAGCGCTCACGCGACACCTCGGTCCTGGCCCAGGTGATGCAGCTGCGGCTGACCGACGAACTGCGCGAAAAACAGGGGGCGACCTATTCACCCTCGGCCGGGGCCACCCACAGCGTGATCTTCAACGACTGGGGCTATCTGTCGGTCAGCGTCGAGGTGCCGCCGGACCGGCTGGACGGCGTGGCCGCCACCATTCGCCAGATCGCCGCCGACCTGCGCGACAAGCCCGTTACCGAGGACGAACTGGAACGGGCCAAGAAGCCGCGCATCGACCAGATCGAGAAGTCGCGGGTCACCAACGAATACTGGCTCAGCAACCTGTCGGGCGCCCAGACCGATCCGCGCATCCTGGACTCCACCCGCTCGGTGATCGCCGGGCTGGAACGGGTCAAGGCCGCCGATGTCCAGAAGGCCGCCCGGACCTTCCTGGGCGAGGACCGGTCATGGACCGTGCTGGTGAAGCCGGAAGGCAAGTAGGCACGAAAAGGCCCTCCCGCCGGCTGGCGGGAGGGCCTGAACGTTCGGCCATGACGAGGGTCTAGTAGACCACGCCGCCGACGCCGCCATCGAGGCTGAAGCTCATCGAAGACGCGCTGGTCTCGCGGACCTGCTCCTCGCGATAGGCCGTGTAGGTCTCGCTGGTCAGGATGGTCAGGATCTTCACGCCGGCCCCAAAGCGGCGCAGCAGCGAGCGCTCATTGCAGTCGCGGGCCGGGCGCTGCGGACGGCAGGTCAAGGTCCCCGCCTGGCCGGCCTGGCCCGCGCCGGGAGCGTGATAGAGAGCCTCGTTCTTGGCGCAGATATAGGTCTGGGCGCCGCGGCCATTGGTGCTGATGTCGATGCTGCTCTCGTAGGCGCCGATCACGTACTGCATGCGCGAGCCGGCGATGCAGCGATACAGCTCGCCGTCATAGCGGTCGTCGATGTCGCGGTCGGGGGTGACCTGAGAGGCCGGGTGCGGCACGTCGCGGTCGTCCAGGCACACGGCACGGATCACGACGCGGCGCAGCTTGGTGCGGGTGGCTTCATACGATGCACGACGGCGCACTTCGCCGCCCTCGACATTGAGGCCCTGAATATAGCCGGTCGACATCGGGCCGGAATAGTAACCGCCGTGACCGCCGCCACCATAATAGACGTTGGTGCTGGCGCCCCCGCCGGCCCCGGCTCCCGCGCCTGAAGACGCGCCGGCCGAAGCCGTGGCGTTGGCATTGGCATTGGCATTGGCGTTAACGATCACCGTCGCGCCGACATTGATGTTCACGCCCGGAATATTGACGTTGTGACCCGGCGTACAGCACGGGGGACTGGGCGGCCTGGGAGGCTTGGGCGGAGGCGCGGGAGGCTTGCAACAGACCGGGGGCGGTGGCGGACAGCCGGTCGTGCAGCCCGCAGCATAGGCCGCGCCGCCCAGCGTCAGGCTTCCCAGCAGGGCGCCGAGGCCCCAGGTCAGCCCGCGCATCGATCGTTTCGGCGCCTTCATGGCGATCCCCTTCACACGACGTCGTCCGGCCGTCTGGCCAGCAAGAATCGGGCCGTGATCCGCCTCCCGGTCGGCTTGCGCCAAAACGGGACGGTCGGGGCTTTGGCCCGGATCTCCTAGCAAGCCCCATGCGGCAAAAAACAGCCGTGGAAGGACCCGCTGAGGGGACGACGATGTTCCATCCAAGCACACAACGGTTGATAGACTATTGGCGCGACCGCAAAGGTGACGCGCCGGCGCCATCTCGCGCCGACATCAATCCGGGCGATTTCACCGACCTTCTGCCTCAGGTCTTCATCGCCGGACGCGAGAAACTGGGCCGCATGCCCTTCCGCCTGGCCGGCGGGTTCCTGGCCGACCTGCACGCCCGCGATCTGCGCGGCGAGGATCTGCTCAGCCTGTGGGCTCTGTCGCACCGGCTGGAACTGAAGTCTTCGCTGGAGATCGCCCGTCGCCGCTGCCAGCCGGTGGTGGTGACGGCCGACATTCGGGCTAAAGGGGTTCCGTCGGTCGGCATGGAGGTGCTGTTTGCGCCCCTGCGCGGCGTGGACGGCGAAACCGACCGCTTCCTGGGCGTCTATCAGCCCATCGCCATGACTGCGCGACTGGAAGGCCGCCCGGCCTATGAACTGGGCGTTCGCCAGATCCAGCCCCTGAGCCTCGCCAATCAGGAAGGCGCGCGGCTGCGTCTGGCCACTCTGGACGGCCGCCGGATCGCCTAGCCCCTCGCCGCCTTTGCGGTCTCGAACTGGTTGGTATGGGTGACGTAGTAGTCCAGATCGACCAGCAGTGCGCGCCAGGCCGCGTCGATCTCGGCTGTCCAGTCCGCGCCCAGCACCTCGCGCAGGGTGTCAGCCACCACGCCAAAGAACGTCCCGAACACGTGGGGCGGCACGTCATAGCCGGCGTGGTTCATCGCTTCGGACTGGATCAGGGTCGCCGCGTACTGACGCTCGCCGATGAAGTCCAAGATGGCCCGGATCACCTGCGACAGCATCTCGCCGCGCACCTGACCGTTGGCGTCCATGCAGAACAGCGGCTCCATGTCCGGCTGCTGGCGAAAGAGCCGCTCATAGACCAGGGGCGTGAGATCATCGCAGCGCTGGGCCGCCAGCTCCAGGCTGCTCTCGATCAGTGCGGCGTTCACGGCGGCTAGCCCCGCCCGGCCGCGTCGAGGTCGGCGACCACCTCGGCGGGCAGGATCACGCCGCCACCGCTCGCCCGTCCTCGAACACCGGCGCGTCCATCGGCGCCAGCGCCGCCTTGCCCTTGATCATGTCCGCCGCCCGCTCGGCTACCATGATGGTCGGCGCATTGGTGTTGCCGCCCACCAGGGTCGGCATGACCGACGCGTCGACAACCCGCAGGCCCGCGATCCCCTGCACGCGCAGCTGATCATCGACCACCGCCATGGCGTCGCCCGCCGCCCCCATGCGGCAGGTGCCGACCGGGTGATAGATGGTCTCTGACTTGGCCCGGATCCAGGCGTCGAGATCGGCGTCGGCCCGCACATCGGCGCCCGGCGCGTATTCGGCGTCGCGATAGGGGTCCAGGGCCGCCTGGGCCGCGACTTCACGCGCCATGCGGACGCCCTCGCGCAGGGCTCGGCGGTCCTCGTCGGCGGCGAGATAGTTGCCCAGGATGGTCGGATCGTCGAACGGATCGGCCGAGCGCAGACCCACCGCGCCGCGGCTTTCCGGACGCAGCTGGCAGACGTGCAGCGTGAAGCCGTCCTTCTCGATCAGGGTCTTGCCGTGATCCTGCATGATGGCCAGCACGCCATGGATCTGCAGGTCGGGGCGGTCCAGGTCAGGCCGCGACTTCAGGAAGGCGCCGCTCTCGAGGAACTGCTGCCGCCCCATCCCCTTGCCCATCAGCATGTAGGACAGGCCCGTGCCCAGCTTCCGGAGGCCCTTGTTGGCCGAATAGGCGGTCGTCAGGTTCTTGGTCGTCCACGACAGGCAGACGTCCAGGTGATCCTGCAGATTGGCGCCGACACCCTTGGACTCCTGGACCACCGCCACGCCGTGTGACTTCAGCAGATCCGGCGCGCCGATGCCCGACAGTTGCAGGATCTGCGGCGACTGCACCGCGCCGGCGCTCAGCAGCACTTCGGCGTCTGCGTGGGCCGTGCGCTTCTCGCCGCCTTTGCCGACGACGTAGTCGACACCGATGGCGCGGCCCTTCTCGATCAGGATCTTCGTCGTGCGGGCTTCGGTCACGCAGGTCAGGTTGGGTCGCGACAGGGCCGCCGTCAGATAGGCGGCCGCAGCGCTCCAGCGCTTACCGTCGCGGATGGTCAGGTCGTAGGGCCCAAAGCCCTCCTGCTGGTAGCCATTGAAATCCTTGGTGGTCTTGTAGCCCGCCTGGCGTCCCGCCTCGATCAGGGCAGGATAGAACGGGCTGGGCGACTCGCCCCCGGACACATGCAGCGGACCCTGGCCGCCATGATAGGCGTCGCCGCCGGCATGGTGGGTTTCCGAGCGCTTGAAATAGGGCAGCACCTCCGAATACGACCAGCCCGACAGGCCCATCTGCCGCCACTGATCATAGTCGCGGGCATGGCCGCGGATATAGATCATGCCGTTGATCGCCGAGGAGCCGCCCAGGCCCTTGCCGCGCGGCCACCACAGCTTGCGGTTATTCAGGTGCGGCTCTTCCTCGGTCCAGAAGCCCCAGTTCTGGTCACCCTTGGCCTTGATCAGTTCGCCGACCCCCGCCGGCATCTTGACCAGGATCGAGGTGTTCTTGCCGCCGGCTTCCAGCAGCAGCACCTTGATATTGGGATCTTCCGTCAGTCGCGCGGCCAGAACGCAGCCCGCCGAACCGGCGCCGATGACGATGTAATCGAAGCGTTCGCTGGCCATGGCCCCGACGCCCTCCCTGAATGTTATCGTTGTTAAGACAGAGAGTGACGCGGCTTATCGCCCGATGCAAGACGGGCTGTGAATGTCGGTGCAGGCGAGGCGTGAACGGCAGGCAAGGCGCCCCCTGATGGAACGGGATAGGCCTCAGGCGGAGACTGCTACGCCAAGCTCGCACCAGCCCAAGGGCCGGGGCGCCTTGGGCATATAGAATGCCTTGGTCTCCTTGATCACGAACCCTGCGGCAGTGATCGCCGCGCCCACGGGGCGGGTAAGGCGGCATCCGCCCGCCAGCGGCGTCCAAAAGGGTTCGATGCGTTTCTGCCAGCGCGCGACCGGAGGGTCCGGGGATAGCCCATGCTCGCAGAAGAGAAACCGGCCGCCTGGCTTCAGAACCCGGCGCGCCTCGGCCAAAACCGCGGTGGGTGTGTGCACCGAGCAGAGGGTGAAGGTGCAGACGACAGTATCGAAACTGTGGCTGTCGAAGCTCATCTGCTCGGCCTCCCCCGCCAGGATCTCGACCTTGAGACCTTCCGGGCGCGGCGCGGCCAATGCCCGATCGCGCAAGCCCTCCGATGGATCAATGCCTGTGACGCTGGTCACCCGCGACGGATCATAGAAGGCCAGGTTCAGCCCACCGCCGATCCCCAGCTCCAGAACCCGTCCTTCCGCCTGTGGCACGACCCGGGCGCGCTGCTTGGCGATGGCCCCCGCCCCGCAGGCGCAGCCGATGACACGAGGCAGGATGTGGCGATCATAGAAGGACGTCATGGCTTGTGCTTTCCCCGCGCTCGACAAGTCGTAGGAGTCTCCCGGCGAGGGTCAAGGCCTGCGTGTCAACGACCCGCCGGACTTTGGCGGGCTCGGCATTGGAGCCTGGCCTGAACCCCTCGGGCGGGTTGGGCCGAACTTGTGGATGTGCAGCGGCTCAATCAGCGATGAACCTATAGCCGACGCCCGGCTCGGTCTCGATGATCTTCGGATGGGCGGGATCGGCTTCAAGCTTCTGGCGCAACTGACCGACGAAGACCCGAAGGTACTGGGTGTCAGTCGCATGGGCGGGGCCCCACACGGCCACCAGCAGATCCCTGTGTGTCAGCAGCTTGCCATGTCCGAGGGCCAGGCGGGCGAGCAGCTCATATTCCTTTGGAGACACCTTCACGACCTCGCCGGCCCGGGTGATCCGGTGCTTGTCGAGATCGATCTCGATCTCACCGGCGCGAATGGGTCCAACCGGCGCCCTGGCGGACGCCCGTTGGCGCAGAGCCGCGCGCAGGCGGGCCAGCAGCTCGCCGACTCCGAACGGCTTTTCCAGATAGTCGTTGGCGCCGTTGTCCAGCGCCTGGATCTTCTCGGCCTCGCGGTCGCGGGCCGAAAGGATCAGGATCGGGCCTTCGTAGAAGTCACGCGCCCGGACCAGCACGTCCTTGCCGTCCATGTCGGGCAGTCCGAGATCCAGCACCACGGCGTCGGGCGACCATGTCGCCATGCCGCGCAGGCCTTCCTGGCCGCTGTCGGCGCGCAGGGGCTCGTAACCGGCGGCGTCAAGCGCCGGCCCCAGGAAACGGTGAATCTGAGGCTCATCGTCGATGACCAGAATACGGGGACGCGAGATGCTCATGAGGCGACCATAGCAGGCGTCATCACAACAGATGATGCGGCGTGGCGATGGCCTTGGGCAGGCTGATCAGCATGCGCGTGCCCTTGCCGTCGTGGATGGGACTGGCGGCGGCGATGCGGCCGCCCATGGCATCGATGAAGCCCTTGGCGATCGACAGGCCAAGACCGGCACCCTGGTTGCGATCAGTCGGCTCCTCCATGCGGCGGAACTTCTCGAACACCCGCTCCAGCTCGGCTGTGGGAATGCCACACCCTTCGTCCTCGATGCTGATGACCACATTGGACCGGTCCTCATAGGCGGCCATCTCGATACGCGCGCCCGACGGACTGTAGGCGATGGCGTTTTCGAGGATGTTGACGATCACCTGCTCCAGCAGGCTGCCGTCGACGCGCACCAGGCTCAGCTCGGCGGGATAGTCGCGGGTCAGTTCGCGACCGCCCAGCCGGCGGGTCACACGATCGGCCGCCGCGCCCAGCACGTCGCGCACATCGGTCCAGTCCGTTCGCAGGCGCAGGGCCCCGCCTTCCAGCCGCGTCATGTCCAGCAGATTGCCGACATAGCGGTTGAGGCGTTCGGCCTCCTCGCGGATGCTCAGGATCAGGTCATCGCGAACGGCCGGGGTCAGGGTCTTGCCGTAGTCAATCAGGGTCGTGGACGCGCCCAGCACGGTCGACAGCGGCGTGCGCAGATCATGGCTGATCGAGTTCAGCAGGGCCGAGCGAAAGCGGTCGGCGCGGCGCAGGGTCTCGGTCTCGACGGCCTCGGTGGCCAGTTCGGCGCGCTCCAGGGCCACTGCGCCCTGTTCCAGCAAGGCCAGCACCAGTCGCTCGGTGTCGGAGCCCGCTATCATCACCCCGGCCTCGACACCCGCCACGCCAGCTCGGGATCGAACGCCGTCAAGCGGCCAGAACGTCCAGCGGGTCTGAGGCAGGGTGCCTGTGCCAAAGCCGGCCGGCTCACCCTTTTCCCAGGCCCAGCGCGCTGCGGCCATAGGGGCGGCGTCAAGGGCTTCCAGCGCCGGCGCGCCAGCGGCGGGTTCCAGCTCGCCATCGCGCGGCAGCAGCACCATGGCCTTGGCGCCGGCCGCAGCGGCCGCCTGTTCGGCGATGGCCCGCGCCGCCGCCTCGCGTCCAGAGGCGGCAGAAAAGGTGCGGCTAGCGGCCAGCAGGGCCGAGACCGCCGAGGCCCGCCGCTGGGCGTCGCGGCCCTGATCCCGCACCCGTCCCGCCAGTCCGCCCGCCGCCAGGGCCACCGCCCAAAAGACGATCAGCGTCAGGAAGTCGGTAGGCGAGCCGATCTGAAAGCTGTAGCGCGGCTCGAGGAACAGATAATTATAGACGAGGAAGGCGACGGTCGCGGCCGCCAGGGCTGGGCGCAGACCGTGCAGCACGCCGGCCGCCAGCACCGCCGCCAGGAAGATCATCCCTTGGTCCACCCGGTCAAACGCGACGTCCAGACCCCAGGCAACCAGGGTGGCCGCCGCCACGAAAGTCGCGCCGGTCAGATAGGCCAGCCAAGGCGTCAGGCCGCGCGGCCGTGGCGGCTCGACGACCACCTCGTGGGCGGCCTCGGTGACCACGTGGATCGCCGCGCCCCGGGCCTCGCGCAGCAGGGCTGCCGCCAGGGACTTGCCCAGCAGTTCCCGCCAGCGGCTGTCGACTGACTTGCCGATCACGATCTGGGTGACATTGTTGCGCCGGGCATAGGCCATCACCGTGGCCACCACGTCCGAGCCATTGAGCACCACGGTGGCCCCGCCCAACTGTTCAGCCAGCTTCAGGGCGTCATTGGCCCGGGCAACGGCCGAGGGCCCCGGCGGGGCCCGGTCGGGCCGGTCGACATGGGCGACGGTCCAGGGCGCGTCCATCATCATGTCGGACAGACGCCGGCCGGTTCGCACCAATCCGGCGGCCATGGCGTCCCCGCCCACCAGCACGAGGATCCGCTCACCGGCCGCCCAAGGGCCCTCGACGCCCTTCTCGCGCATGGTGGCGATCAGTTGGTCGTCCACCGTCTGGGCCGCCCGCCGCAGCGCCAGTTCGCGCAGGGCCGTGAGGTTCTCGACCTTGAAGAAGTTCTCTGACGCAAGCCTTGCGGTCTCGGGCACATAGACCTTGCCCGCTGCCATCCGCTCGCGCAGTTCATCGGGCGTGATGTCGACGACCTCGATGTCGTCGGCCCGCGACAGGGCGCGGTCGGGCACCGTCTCGCGCTGACGCACCCCGGTGATGCGCAGCACCACGTCGACCAGACTTTCCAGATGCTGGACGTTCAGGGTGGTCCAGACATCGATGCCGGCGGCGAGCAGTTCCTCCACGTCCTGCCAGCGCTTGGGATGGCGCGAGCCGGGCGCGTTGGAGTGGGCATATTCGTCGACCAGCAGAAGCTGGGGCTTGCGGGCCAGGGCTGTGTCGAGGTCGAACTCCATGACCACCCGCTCGCGGTGATCGATGGGCTTGCGGGGCATGACCTCCATGTCCCGCAAAAGGCTCTCGGTCTCGCGGCGGCCGTGGGTCTCGACCAGGCCCACCACCACATCCTTGCCCTGGGCCTTGCGACGCCGGGCGGCGCGCAGCATCTCGTAGGTCTTGCCCACGCCCGGGGCCATGCCCAGAAACACCTTGAGGCGCCCCCGGCTCGCCCTGTTGGCGGCGGCCAGGAGCGCCTCCGGATCGGGGCGCCCGTCAGCAAATGTGCGTTCGTCTGCCGGCAAGCGTCTAGCCCGGAGCGCGGGCGTCAAGCGCCCGGTTGACCGCAAGCACATTGACGCGCGGCTGGCCGATGAAGCCCAGCAGGCGGCCCTGAACGTGAGCATCGATCACGGCCTCGACCTCCCCTGCCGCCACACCGCGCGCCTTGGCGATGCGGGCGGCCTGCAGCTGGGCGTAGGCCGGCGAGATGTCGGGATCCAGGCCAGAGCCCGAGGTGGTCACGGCGTCGGCGGGGATGACGGCGCCGGGGCTGTCGGCCCGCAGGGCGTCGGCATCGGTCTTGACCCGCTGGGCCAGTGCCTCGTTCATCGGCCCCATGTTGGAGCCGCTGGAGGCCGAGGCGTCATAGCCGGTTCCGGCCGCCGACGGACGGGGATGCAGGTAGTTGGGCGCGGCGAAGGGCTGGCCGATCAGGGCCGATCCGACGACCGCTCCCTTGGCGTCCTTCACCAGGCTGCCATTGGCCTGGTAGGGGAACGCCGCCTGAGCCACGCCGGTGATGGCCAGCGGATAGGCCAAGCCCAGCAGAGCGGTGAACAAACCCATCGAGACGAGGGCGGGACGGAGGTAAGAGAGCATGGCTTTTGAATCTCCGAATAAGACAGCTTAGGCCAGGCCGAGGCTGGAGACGATCATGTCGATCAGCTTGATGCCGACGAATGGCGCGATCAGGCCGCCCAGGCCGTAGATCAGCAGGTTGCGCGACAGCAGCTTGCCGGCGCCCACGGCCCGGTACTTCACGCCGCGCAGGGCCAGCGGGATCAGGGCCACGATCACCAGGGCGTTGAAGATGACCGCCGACAGGATCGCGCTTTCCGGGCTGTGCAGACGCATGATGTTCATGCCGCCCAGGGCCGGCAGGGCGACCACGAACATCGCCGGGATGATGGCGAAATACTTGGCCACGTCATTGGCGATCGAGAAGGTGGTCAGCGCGCCGCGGGTGATCAGCATCTGCTTGCCGACCTCAACGATCTCGATGACCTTGGTGGGATCGCTATCCAGATCGACCATGTTGCCGGCTTCACGGGCGGCCTGGGCCCCGGTCTGCATGGCCACCCCGACATCGGCTTGAGCCAGGGCCGGGGCGTCATTGGCGCCGTCGCCACACATGGCCACCAGCCGGCCCTTGCCCTGCTCCTCTCGGATCAACCGCAGCTTGTCCTCGGGGGTAGCCTCGGCCAGGAAGTCATCGACGCCGGCCTCGGAGGCAATGGCGGCGGCGGTCACTGGGTTGTCGCCGGTGATCATCACCGTGCGCAGGCCCATGCGGCGCAGGTCGGCGAAGCGCTCCTTGACGCCCGGCTTGACCACGTCCTTGAGGTGGATAACGCCGACCAGGACACCGTTCTCGCTGACCGCCAGCGGCGTGCCGCCCGAGCGGGCGATGCGGTCCACGGCGGCGCTGACCTCGGCCGGGATCATCGTGGGATCCAGAGCCAGGCTGCGATAGACGGCGTCCACCGCACCCTTGCGCCACGACATCGATCCAGCATCCAGGCCCGACTGGCGGGTGGTGGCGCTGAAAGCGATCGAGGTGGCGCCAGCCGGAGCCTCGACGATGATCCCCTGGTTGCGGCCAAACTCGACGATCGAGCGGCCTTCCGGGGTCTCGTCGGCCAACGATGCGCTGACGGCGGCGCGCAGGGCGACCTCCGGACGCACGCCGGGGGCGGCGATGACTTCGGTGGCCATGCGGTTGCCGAACGTGATCGTGCCGGTCTTGTCCAGCAGCAGGGTGTCGACGTCGCCGGCGGCTTCCACTGCGCGGCCCGAGGTGGCCAGCACATTGACCTTCAGCAGGCGGTCCATGCCGGCGATGCCGACAGCGGAGAGGAGCCCGCCGATCGTTGTCGGAATAAGGGTGATGAACAGCGCGCCCAGCACCAGCGGATCGATCGCCACGCCCGAGAACCTGCCCAGGCCCAGCAGGGTGACCACCGCGATCAGGAAGATCAGGGTCAGACCGGCCAGCAGCACGGCCAGGGCGATCTCGTTGGGCGTCTTGCGACGGTCCGCGCCCTCGACCATGGCGATCATCCGGTCGAGGAAGGTATTGCCCGCCTCGGCCGTGACCCTCACCTTGATCCAGTCGGAGACCACGGTGGTGCCGCCGGTGACGGCTGAACGGTCGCCGCCGCTTTCGCGGATCACCGGGGCGCTTTCGCCGGTGATGGCCGCCTCGTTGACGCTGGCCATGCCCTCGATGATCTCGCCGTCGGTGGGGACCACATCACCCGCCTCGACCAGGATGATCTCGCCGACGCCCAGCTTGTGGGCCGGAGTCGGGACGATGGTCCCGGTCTTATCGTCGATGATCAGCTTGGCCTTAGTGGTGACGCGGGTGGCCCGCAGGCTGTCGGCCGCCGCCTTGCCGCGCCCTTCGGCGACGCTTTCGGCCAGGTTTGCGAACAGAACCGTGGCCCACAGCCAGATGGCGATCTGGATCGCGAAGGCGGCCGGCTGATGGCTGACCACCGCCGCTACGGCCGAAACGGCCGATAGCAGGGCCACGATCCAGGTGGTGAAGATCACCGGATTGCTGGTGAGCTGGCGCGGATCCAGCTTGACGAAGGCGTCCTTGGTCGCGCGCAGCAGGACGGCGGAAGAGAGTCCGCCAGCCAGGGTAGCCGCCTTGCGCCGGCCCTCCCCCCCCTGCTTGTTGCCGACGGTGGGTTCTAGGGTGGTCATGTCAAATCGCCTTTGCGATCAGCGGTGTCAGTGGACACTGGCGACTGCGGCGAGCGCCTGGAAGTGCTCGACGATCGGACCCAGCGCCAGTGCGGGGAAAAATTGCAGGCCGCCCAGGATCAGGATCACCCCGATCAGCAGGCCGACGAACAGGCCGCCATGGGTGGGCAGCGTGCCGACCGACGGCGCCAGCTTGGGCTTGGCGGCCAGGGCGCCGGCGATGGCCAGCACCGCGACGATGGGGACAAACCGGCCCAGCATCATCGAGATCCCCAGGGTGGTGTTCCACCACGGCGCATTGGCCGTCAGCCCGCCAAACGCCGAGCCGTTATTGGCCGTGGCCGACGTGTAGGCGTAAAGAATCTCCGACAGGCCGTGCGGCCCGGCGTGCATCAGCCCTTTCAGAGCCTCAGGCAGGGCAGCCGCGATGGCCGAGAAGCCCAGCATCGACAAAGGCACGATCAACACTGCCAGCATGGCCAGCTGAATCTCGCGGGCCTCGACCTTCTTGCCCAGATATTCAGGCGTGCGGCCGACCATCAGGCCGGCCACGAACACGGCCAGCAGGGCCATGACCACCATGATGGCGATCCCCGAGCCGATGCCGCCGGGCAGGATCTCGCCCAGTTGCATCAGAAACATCGTCACGGCCCCGCCCAGCGGCATCAGGCTGGAATGCATGCCGTTGACCGAGCCGTTGGAGGCGCCGGTGGTCATGGCAGCCCAGGCGGCCGTGGCAGGGGCGCCGAAGCGGACCTCCTTGCCTTCCATGTTGACCGAGGCGTCGACGCGGGCCGCGACCAGGGCGGGCGCAGGCTGGGTTTCGGTGGCATAGATCGCCGCCGCGCCCGCGCTGAGCAGGATCAGGGCCGCCGCCACCAGCGCCCGGATGTCCTTGCGGGCCATGGCGCTGCGGCCGAAGGCGAAGAAGGCGGACCAACCCAGCACATTGATCGACACCGCCGTGATCAGGTTGGTCAGCGGGCTCGGGTTCTCGAACGGGTGGGCTGAATTGACGTTGAAGATGCCGCCGCCATTGATGCCCAGCTGCTTGACGGCTTCCTGGCTGGCGGTGGCGAATAGCGCGATCTTCTGCGGCGCACCTTCCAGCGTGGTCGCATCGACGCTGGCGGCCAGGGTCTGGGGCAGGCCCAGGGCGACCAGCACGATCGACAGCACGATACACAGCGGCAGCAGCACATAGAGCGTGGTGCGCACCAGATCGGCCCAGAAATTGCCGACGCCTTCGCCGCGATTGGCGACGAACGCTCGCGCCAGCGCGGCGGCGATGGTCGCGCCGGTCGCGGCCGAGACGAAGTTCTGAACGGTCAGCACCAGCATCTGGCTGAGCGTCGACATCGTGGTCTCGCCGCCATAGCTCTGCCAGTTGGTATTGGTCACAAAGCTGGCGGCGGTGTTGAAGGCCAGGTGCGGCGAGACGCCGGCGAAACCCTGCGGGTTCAGCGGCAGCACGCCCTGCAGACGCAGCACCGCATAGACCATCGCAAAGCCCGCGGCGTTGAAGGCCAGCAGGGCCAAGGCGTAGGCGTGCCAGGTCTGGCTCTTCTTTGGGTCGATGCCGCCCGCCGAATAGAACAGGGCCTCAACGGGCCTGAGCACCGGGTCCAGCCAGGTGCTCTCTCCGTTCCAGACTCGAGACATGTAGACGCCCAGGGGCTGGGCGATCGCGACCGCCAGGCCCAGCGTCAGGGCGATTTCCGCCCATCCTTGCCAGTTCATGAAATGTGATCCGTCAGAACTTGTCGGGTCGCAGCAAGGCCGCGACCATATAGGCCGCGACGACGATCGCCCCGGCTCCCCAAAGCACGCTCACCAGCATGGTCAGACGCGCCTCAACGCCATGGCGAAGCCGGCGAAGGCCGCAAACAGCCCTGCCCCCAGCGCCAGAAAAATCAGGTCAGCCATTTGCCGCCTCCGTTCGGATAGGCGGCTTGAAGACCACGACGGCGCGTAAGCTCGCCATTCGGGAAGACGCCTGGCGCGTAAGCGCGGCGTAAAGACGGGCGGGACGCGGCCGCTACGGCAAAGGCTCGAGAACGGACCTGCTCAGGACCGCTGGGTCACCAGACGAGCGTCGCTGCGGACCGTGACGGGATCGTCGCCCTGAAGCGGCGACCACCGTCGGCGACGGCGAAGGCGGATGGGATTTGACCGCCGTTAAGTACGATCAGGACGCGCCCGCCGTCGCGGTTCAGGAACGCCACGGTTTCCAGATCGCCGACCCGAGCGGGCGATCCGATGCGAACGGCGCCGGGCTTCACGAAGCGGCTGGCGTGACCAAAGGCGTAGTACTCCTGGTTCCGCTCGACGGCGCCGGTCCGACTGTCGATGGTCACCACGCCGCGACAATCTCCGCAGCCGCCGGCGTGCGGGCCGTAGGCCTCATCCAGCGCCAGGTTCCACATCAGCACGCCCCGCGCGCCGCCGCGCGTCGAGCCGATGATCAGCTTGCTCATCATCCAGCTGAAGCTTTCGTCGAACTTCGGCGACCACTGGCCGCCGGAGCATTCGGTGAAGAACACATCCTTGTCGGGATGGGCGGTCGCCACCTTCGCCTGGGCCGAGACGTCACCGCCGTAGCAGTGCCAGGCGACGCCCGAGACGACGGCCCGGGCCCTCGCGTCCCCCAGGACGGTCAGGGGCTGCTCGGGATGATCCCAGTTGTGATCCCAGTCGAGGACGCGGGTCTGGATGCCTTCGCGTTTGAAGACCGGCCCCAGGTTGTCGCCGAAGAACCGGGCGCGATCGATCGCCGACCAGCGCATGCCCGGATAGTTCTCCGGCTCGAAATCCGGCTCGTTCTGGATGCTGAGATAGTCGGTGGGCACGCCGGCCTTGCCGGCCGCCTTCACATAGCGGGCGAAGAGCTCGGCATAGACGGGATAGGCCTCGGGCTTCAGTTGCCCCTTTACCAGGGAGTTAGTGGTCTTCATCCAGGCCGGGGCGCTCCAGGGCGAGGCCATGACCTTGAGGTCGCGATTGATCGCCAGGGCCTGCCGCACGGTCGGGAAGACGTACTGGGCGGGGCGCTCGATCGAAAAGGACTTCAGCTCCGGATCAGGCGCGCCGCCGGGCGCGTCGTCCAGACTGTAGTGATCGAGCGAAAAGTCGGACGCGCCGATCGTCACCCGCGTGAAGCTGAAGCCCAGACCGCCCTCGTCCCTTCCGAACAGCTCCGCCATCAGCCGGTCGCGCTGATCGGGCGATAGCCTGGTCTGGATCAGCCAGGCCGAGGCGTCGGTGATCGCCGCGCCAAAGCCGACCATGGACTGGTGACGTTCGGCGGAGTCGACGGCGACGAGCGGAAGACCCGCCAGCGCGTCCTTGCCCGACAGTGCCACGGGAGTTTGCTCGGCCAGCAGCTGGGACCGGTCACCCGTCGTCACCCAGACGCGCGCCGGGGCAGGCTCGCGCGAGGGCAGGTTTGCGCAACCGCCGACCGCCAGGGCGAGCATGGCGAAAAGGCCGGCGGCGGCGCGACGCATCAGGGCTTCCTCGACCAGGACTTCAGCTGTGCCTTGCCGGTCAAGGCGGCGTCGCCCGCATGGCGGCCGACATAGAACTGATAGGTTCCCGCCGCGATCGTCCAGCCGGGCTTGGCGACGTCATAGTCTGCGAGGATACGGGGTTCGACCTCGAGCGTGACCCGGCGGGTCTCACCGGGCGCGAGGTCCACTTTCTGGAAGCCGGCCAGGCGCAGCATCGGGCGGCGGGCGCCGGCCATGACGTAAAGCTGAGGCGTATCGGCCCCAGCGACCTTGCCAGTGTTGGTCACATCAAAGCTGACCTTCAGCCCGTCGCCGTCCTCGACCTTGAGGTTGGCGTAGTCGAAGCGGGTGTAGGATAGGCCATAGCCGAACGGATAGAGCGGCTGCAGATTCTGCTGGGCGTACCAGCGATAGCCGACGGCGGCGCCCTCGACATACTTTACCGGGAAGCCCTTGATCGGTCCGGCCTTCTGACCGGCGCGGCGGGCGTCGTCGATGGCGGCTTGTTCGGCGAACCCTGGGGCGCTGGCGCGGGGCGCCTGATCGGCGGTCCTGGGGAAGGTCATCGACAGTCGGCCCGACGGATTGACCTCGCCAAACAGCAGGCGAGCTATGGCCTGGCCGCCGCGCTGGCCGGGATACCAGGCCTGCAGCACCGCGCCGACACGGTCGAGCCACGGCATCAGCACCGGGCCGCCGGTCTGCAGCACGACGATGGACTTGTTGTTGGCGGCCGAGACAGCCTCGATCAGCGCGTCCTGGTTGTCGGGCAGCGCGATGGAGGGCGCGTCCTGGGCCTCGGTCTGCCAGTGCCAGGCGAAGACAATCGCCACATCGGCGTCCTTGGCGGCGGCCGCCGCGGCGGCGGTATCCTTGCCATCGACATAGATTACCTGAGCATTGGGGTTGGCGGCCTTGATCGCCTCCAGCGGCGACGAGGCGTGCCAGGTCACTCGTACGAAGGAGGCCGCCTCTCCTCCGTTCAGCGGGATCTCGACCGGCGCGCCGCCCACCGACCGCACCTGGGACGAGCCGCCGCCCGAGATCACGCCGACATCGGCATGGGCGCCGATCACCACGATCTTACGGGCTGTCTTGGCCAGCGGCAGCAGATTTCCGTCGTTCTTCAGCAGCACCGAGCCCCGCTCGGCCACAGCCTGGGCGACCTTGGCGTTGGCGGCGTAGTCGATCGGCTGGGCGGTCGTCGAGATCGGGTTATCCATCAGGCCCGAGCTGATCACCCCATGCAGGATGCGGCGGACCATGTCGTCGACGCGGGCCTGGCTGACCTCGCCCTTGGCCACGGCGGCCTTTAGATCGTCGCCGAAGAAGATCTGGGTATCCAGTTCCTGGCCCGACTGCTGGTCGAGGCCGGCCAGCACCGCCTTGGTGGTGCTATGCACCGCGCCCCAGTCCGACATCACCCAGCCGGGATAGTTCCAGTCGCGCTTGAGCACCGTGTTCAACAGGTGGTCGTTCTGGCAGGCCCAGTCGCCATTGACCTTGTTGTAGGCGCACATCACCGAGGCGGGATTGCTCTTCTCGATGGCGATCTGGAAGGCCAGCAGGTCGCTCTCGCGCAGGTCGGCCTCGCCGATCTGGGCATCCATCACGTGGCGGCCGGTCTCCTGGGCGTTGAGGGCAAGGTGCTTGATCGTCGAGACGATGTTGTTGCTTTGAACACCCCTGATCTGCGCGCCGGCCATCTCGCCGGCCAACAGCGGATCCTCGCCCAGATACTCGAAGTTTCGCCCCGCCCACGGGTCGCGGGTCAGGTTCACGCCACCGGCCAGCAGCACGTTGAAGGTCTTGGCCCGGGCCTCGGCGCCGATCATGGCACCGCCCTGATAGGCCAGTTCGGGCTCGAAGGTGGACGCCAGCGCCAGGCCCGACGGCAGGGCCGTGGCGACATCGCCCTTGCGCTGCTCGACCTGGTTGGCGACGCCAAGGCTGGCGTCGCTCTGGCGCAGGGTCGGGATCTTCAGGCGCGGCACGCCGGGCACATAACCGGCCGAGGGGATCATGTCGGCCGCGACCGTCTTGGTCATCGGCGGAAACAGGCCATGCAGATAGCTGATCTTCTCGTCCAGGGTCATTTGCCTGACCAGGGCGTCGGCCCGGGCCCAGGCCGCGTCACCGGCTCGCGGCGCCAGCGGGGCGCTGTCCTGGGTTGGCATGACCTGGGCCATGGCCGCGGCAGCCGGCGTCAGGACCAGCAGGGCCACGGCGGCTGTGGTCCGGCACAGGATCCGCAGGGCGGACAAGGGCTGGGCTGCGGTGGTCATGGCGATACTCCGTGGGATACGATCTAGAGGGCCAGGGCGTTGGGCTGGACTAGGGGCGGCGCGGGACAGGTCCGCGCGACGAACTCGGCGTGGCCCGGCATCAGGTTCACGCACTTGCCGATGACGGTCTCGATATTGGCAAGATAGCGGGCGATCTCGTCGTCGGACTGGACGCCGACCAGCGGGTCATGACCGCGCGGAATGACGCCCTGGCCCAGGAACACCTGGATCCAGCTCTCCTCGGTGAAGAGCTCGTCGTCCTCGCGAAAGACCCGGCCGTTGGCCGAGAACAGATCCATCTTCCGCCGCAGGGTGGCGGGAATGTCCATGTCGCGGCAGTCGCGCCAGAACGGCGTGTCGTCGCGCTGCGTGGCCTTGTAGTGCAGGATGATGAAGTCGCGAATGCGCTCGTATTCGAAGTCGCTCTGGCGATTGAACTCGTCGATCCCGGCCTGATCGAAACCGGCGTCTGGCAGCAGCCGGACCATCCGGATGGCCGCAGACTGGATCAGGTGCAGGCTGGTCGACTCCAGCGGCTCAAGGAAGCCACTGGCCAGGCCGATGGCGACGCAGTTCTTGTTCCAGATCTTGCGGCGCTTGCCGGTCACGAACCGGATACGCAGCGGGTCGGCGCGCTGGGCCCCGTCGAGATTGTCCAGCAGGACGCGCTCGGCCTCGTCATCGTCGATGTGCTGGCTGGAATAGACGTGGCCGTTGCCGGTACGGTGCTGCAGCGGGATCCGCCATTGCCAGCCGGCCGAGCGGGCGGTCGAGCGGGTATAGGGCGTGAAATCCTCGGATCGGTCGCACGGCACCGCGATGGCGCGGTCGCACGGCAGCCAGTGCTTCCACTCCTCGTAGCCGGTCTTCATGGCCTGCTCGATGATCACGCCCCGAAAACCCGAACAGTCAACGAAGAAGTCGGCGGCGATGACCTCGCCGTCGTTCAGGGTCACCGACTGCACGAAGCCATCCTCGGGTCGAAGCGTCACATCGACGATCCGGCCCTCGCGCCGCTGCACGCCGCGCGCCTGGGCGAAGCCGCTCAGGTAGCGTGCATAGAGACCGGCATCGAAATGGAAGGCGTGGGCGATATGGCCCATCGGCGAGTCGCCCATGTCGGCGCGGGCGCGCATGAACCGGTCCTGCAGCGCGGCGGCGGTATTGATCGACAGGTTCGAGAAATCGCCCTCGCGACCCAGTTCCCGCATGCGCAGCCAGTACTGGTGGCAACGCAACCATCCCAGATCCTGGCCGATGACGCCAAAGCCATGGATGTAGCTGTCACCCTTGCGCCACCAATCTTTGAACTGGATGCCCAGTTTGAAGCTGCCCTGCGTACCGCGCAGGAAGTCGTCCTCGTCCAGGCCCAGAAGCTCGTTGAACTTCTTGATGGCAGGGATCGTCGCCTCGCCCACACCTACGGTTCCGATCTCCTCGGACTCGATCAGGACGATTTCATACAGCCCCTGGAACAGGCGCGCGCAGAGAGCGGCCGTCATCCAGCCGGCCGAGCCACCGCCCGCGATCAGGATCTTCTTCAGCGGCTGCATAGCCCGCCTCCCATGAGGTTGAAGGTCGGAGCCGCAGGGAGCCGGCTCCGACCTTCACCGGTTCTTGCCTGTGCGCGGACCACTCCTGGAAGTCGTCCGCGCGATGTCAGGGTCAGAACCGATAGTTGACGCCGAACAGGATCTGACGGCCGTACTTTTCGTAGGTCTCGGGCAGGGTGGCACCGCCGCTGGTGGTCGTGCCGCCGCTGTCGAGGCCCAGACGCGTGCGATAGGGCGAGTCCGTCAGGTTATTGACCTGTAGCAGGACGCCCAAGTTCTCCAGCCGGCCCTCCTGGAAGGTGTAGCCGATCTGGGCGTCGACCTGCTTGTCGGCCAGGATCTCGGTGAAGCCTCGCGTGGCGAACAGCTGCACCACCTCGCCCTTGAAGGCGGAGCGATAGCGCTGGCTGATCCGCGCCTGGAAGCCGCCGCGTTCATAGTAGCCGGTGACGTTATAGACCGTTCCCGACAGACCCGGGATGCGCACCTTCTGTTTCGGATCGGTGCTGGTGGTCGGATTGAGGTTCGACTCCGTCAGCGACAGGCTGCCCTGCATGCCGAAGCCCTTCAGCGGATCGATGATCTCACCCAGGTCAACCGCGCCGCTGAACTCCAGCCCCTTGACCTCGCCGCCCTTGCCGTTGGCCGGCAGGGTGATCTGGCCGATGTTGCTTATGACGATGCCCGGCGGGATCGCCGTCGCGGTCGACGGCAGCGGGATACCCGTGAAGTCGAACGTACCGGTCTGCTGATAGATGTAGGTGTCGAGCTTCTTGTAGAACGCCGCCACCGACAGATAGGTCGCCGGGCTGACGTACCACTCGTAGGCAAGGTCAGCGGCCTTGGCCATCCAGGGCTTGAGGTTTGGATTACCGCCGCTGGCCGACCACGGGTTGACGGTCGTGCCTGGCGCGCAGGGCTGGCCGCTGCAGACCAGCGAGTTGAATCCCGGCGTCACATTGGCGCGCAGGTCGTCCATGCGCGGACGGGCCATGGTCTTGGACAGGGCAAAGCGCAGACGATGACCGCCGCCAAGGTCGTAGATCATGTTCAGGCTGGGCAGGACGTCGGTGTAGTCAGCCCCGTCCTTGATCTTGGTCGGGACGATAGGTTTGCCCGGCTCAAGGCCATTGATCACAACGCCGCTCGAGTCCTGCGACTGCTTGACCACCTGGACGCCCAGATTGCCGCGCAGATCGCCGACCTGGAAGTTGGCCTTGGCGAAGGCAGTCGTGACCTCCTCGGTGATCGCCCAGTTCTTGTCGAAGTAGTTGGCGTCGAGGATCGGCGCTGAGTTGTAGTACTTCTTCCAGACGTCGCCGATCTTGACGCTGAGCACGCCGCCAAAGCCGGCGAAGCCCAGCTGGGTCGGAGCGACCAGGTCGCCTGCGTCCACATAGACCTGCTGGCGGCCGTTCTTGAGGAACAGGTCGTTATCCAGGACGGACTTGGTCTTTTCGCGCTTGGTGTAGTTCAGACCGACATCGACGCCGGTGATGAAGCCGTCCATCTCGTGCTCAAGCCGCAGGTCCAGGGCCGACA
Source organism: Caulobacter sp. (assembly GCA_031415995.1). Classification (GTDB taxonomy): domain Bacteria; phylum Pseudomonadota; class Alphaproteobacteria; order Caulobacterales; family Caulobacteraceae; genus Caulobacter. Next base: position 35,082 of record JANOSS010000172.1, read on the forward strand.
CGTCTTCCTTCACGTGTGGATATCGGATCGCCCCGTCGTGGCCCCAACCGCCCCAGGGGGCGCGGTCGCCTAGGGTGACCTTGGTGGCGTCGGCGTAGTTCAGGCCTTCGTCATATTGCGAGAAGCCCTTGTCGGCGACCTGGAAGCCGATGGTGTCAAAGGTGCGTCCGACATCCGGAGTGCCGGGCTTGACCCCGCCTACGCCCCGGCCATAGCCGGCGTAGGTTTCCATGATCTGTTCTTTGCGTTTGTTGGAAGAATAGGACAGATCCGCCAGCAGCGTGGTGTGGTCGCTCAGCTTGAACTCGTTGTTCAGCCCGGCCGAGAACAGCTGGTCCTGGCGCTTGTTGAAGTCGTTGCGCAGTTGCAGAACGCCCCGGTTGAGGGTTCCGCTTTCGGCGAAAGTCGAGCCGCCCAGCTGCTTGGTCTTGACGTTGGTGAAGGTGGCGTTGTCGGCCCAGCCGTTCGAGAACCACTGCGCGCCGCGCGTGGTCTCGTTCTGCTTGAAGGTCGAATAGTAGAGGTCGAGGGTCGAGTGGATGCGATCGTTCGGCTGATATTCGAAGATACCGATGGCGGCGTCGCGCTTGTTCAGGCGCGAGGTGACGAAGATCTCCTGGCCGTTCAGCATCAGGGCGTTGTCGGCGCTGTCGGGCGTGACGGCGAACCCGAAGGCCTCATAGCCGTAGGCCTTGTAGTGCTTGACCTGCGAAGGCGAGTCGAGGTGCGCATAGCCCAGGGCCACGCCGATCGTGTCGTCGGCGAACTGGTTGATATAGCTGGCGCTGAAACGGCCGCCGCGATTGGCGACGTCGTCATTGAGCGTCTTGCCGGCCGTCTGTTCGCCGCGCAGGTTCAGGACCAGGGCGCGGCGCCCATAGGCCAGGGGACGCACCGTGCGCAGATCGGCGGTGCCCGAAAGGCCCATGCCCGAGACCTGGGCGTCTGGCGTCTTGTAGATCACGACGCTGGACAGCAGTTCCGACGGATACTGGTCGAACTCGACGGCGCGGTTGTCGCCGGAGCTGGCCTGCTGGCGGCCGTTCAGCAGGGTGGTGGTGAAGTCGGGCGCGAGGCCCCGGATCGAGATCACCTGGGCGCGACCGTTGACGCGCTGGGCCGCCAGACCTGGCAGGCGGGCGATCGACTCGCCGATCGACACGTCGGGCAGCTTGCCGATGTCTTCAGCCGAGATCGCCTCGACGATCGAAGTCTCGTTCTTCTTGATGTTGATCGAGTTCTGGATGCCGGCCTTGATGCCGGTAACGACCACAGCTTCGACGGTGTCGGCGTCGGGCCTGTCCGGGACCTCCTGGGCATTGGCGATCGAGCCTGCCATTGCCACGGTAATCGCAGCGACGGAGGCTGTGGCATAGAATCGGCTGATCGACGGACGCGCCCGGCGCGTGATGCGGTTTCGCATAGCTCTCCCCTGAACTGCGCCCGTTTGGCGGCGCTTCTTGTCGTTTTCGCACCAACCGCCCGGCTTGAGTTAATTGGAAGCGCTTCCAATTAGCGATCCGGCGACAACGTTGTCAAGTTTGAAACGGAAACGGGGTTCAACGACCCCGCAGCGGCGCGGTTGTCTGTCGCGAAACGACCATGTGGTCGAGAAGATGGAAGACCGGCTCGGACGCCAGATTGGCGCCGGTCAGACGGGCGACAAGAAGCTCGACAGCCCGCTGGCCGAGGTCCTTCACCGGTTGATTCACCGTCGTCAGTGGCGGCCAGACGATCCCGGCGACCGGCGCATCGTCGAAACCGGTGATCGACAGATCGCCGGGAATACTCAGCCCCCGAGCGTGAGCGGCCGACAGCACTCCGGCCGCCATGTCGTCATTGGCGCAGACCAGGACCGTCGGCTTCAGGGCGTGATCCAGCAGTTCAGGCGCCAGGCGGGTGCCAGACCGGAACGTGAAGTCGCCGCGAACCATGACATAGGCCTCTTCGCCAAGCCCCTGCTCGGCCAGGGCGCGCTTGAAGCCTTCCAGGCGCCGGTCCGCCGAAAGGTGCCCCTCCAGGCCGGCGATGAAGCCGAACCGGCGATGACCCAGGCGCAGAAGCTCGCGGGCCATGTCGTAGCCGCCGGCCTCGTCGTCGATGCCGACGCCGTCTGCCCTGCCCCGCCCCATCCCGCCCGGCGACACCGCCACCACGCGACAGCCCAGGGCCAGCGCCGCGTCAATCAGCTCGACGTCATCGCTGTAAGGCGGCGAGAGGATCAGACCCTCGCAGCGCTGGGTCGTGATCAGCTCCATCACCTGCTTCTGACGATCAGGCGTATTCTGCGGCACGTTCTGGATCAGCACCTGATAGCCCAGGGCCAGACAGGCGCGCAGGGCGCCAAGTTCCAGAGCGGACTCGTAGTAGGAATTGGGCTCCTTGTCGGGGTCGGACGCGAATACAAAGGCCAGTAACCGGCTGGCGCCGCCCGCCAGGCTGCGCGCCTGGGGATTGACCTTGTAGTCAAGGCTTTCAACCGCCCGCATCACCCTGTCACGCACCTCGTCGCGGACATTGGGACCGCCGTTGAGGACGCGTGAAACCGTGACGCGCGCCACGCCAGAGACGCGGGCGACATCGTCGATGGTCGGCTTCTTGGATTTCAAGCGACCCTCCCGGACGGCGCGTTCGGAAACGGGCGCGAAGAGCTTTGCAACAGCTTGCCCGAGGGATGCAAGCGGCCGCGCCTGCCGATTTTCCGCCAAGTGATTGCACGGTCAAGTTTGGCTGACCACGGAACGAACAGAGTCAAGCTCGTCTCGACTCATCGCCAAAGCTGATCACCGAGGGCTTTCCGCCAACGGCGAGCTCGCTGCGCGATGCAACCAAGTCGAAGCTGCCGCTTTAGATGAATGCGGATCTGGTTCCCCCACCGGGTTCGCCTTCTGGCTTCGGCTGCAGGCGATCTGAGCGCCGGCGTCGAACGCCCGCCTCGCACGTGATGATTCCGTGCGGGACCGAGAGCGCCGCTTCTGATTCCCCCCCGATAGGAAGCGGCGCTCCCGCTGCCGCTGGTCAGAGGGGGAGCAAGTCGCGGCTGTAGCGCTTCCAGTTCTCGATATAGTGCAGGGCCGAGCCCTGAAGGATCAGGGCATGCTGCTCGCCGATCTCGCGCACCACCTTGCCCGGCGCGCCCATCACCATCGAATTGTCCGGGATCTCCTTGCCCTCGGTAATCAGGGCCCCGGCGCCGATCAGACAGTTGCGGCCAATCTTCGCGCCATTGAGCACGATCGCCCCGATCCCGATCAGCGAGCCGTCGCCGATCGTGCACCCATGCAACATAACCATGTGACCGATGGTCACGTTGGCCCCGATGGTCAGCGGCGCACCATGGTCGGTGTGAAGTACTGAGCCGTCTTGAACATTGCTGTTTTCGCCGATCTCGATCGGATCGTTGTCACCCCGAGCAATTGCCCCCCACCATATACTGGCATTTTTCTTCAGAATGACGTTGCCCATGACCGATGCGGTCGGGGCGATCCAGTATTCGCCCGCCTCGGGAAGGATCGGGCTAGAGGCGCCCAAGGAATAGACAGTCATCCGTACACCCCATTTTCTTGAAATCGTCGCTTGATTAACGTCTGAGAAACCACGTTACCATCATCCTACTCGGGCGATTCGACTGGAGAAATCCCATCGAATCCCACCGGGCCGATGTTCGGTTCCGGCTCCCGACGACGGAGATCAGAGTGTCGCTCTTGGCGTATAGGCGTTCCTCGGAACCACCGCCTTCTCGGTTCAGCACCGAGCCGCCGCGTTGCGCACGCGTCTTCGTTCATCTCCTCCCCACCGCCAAGGACGACGCCACACGGCCTCGTCCTTTTTTTATGCCTGAATGGAGGCTTTCATGACCAAGCGAGCCCTGAAGCGTATGGCGCGCGAAGGCGCGACCGAGACCGGCCACTATGGTGACGACGCCAAGGTGCGTCGCTTGCCGGTCGATATTCGGGAGCGAGGCAATAGCTGGTCGCCCCTCGGGCCCGACGGGGCTGCAAAGGGGCCGGAGCGGGATCAAAGTTACCTCAAGAC